>DAOWHZ010000028.1 GCA_030641105.1 bacterium
AAAATATTATTAAAATTTTCTTTTTTGATAATTTTTTTCAGCTCTTGCAACTGCTGGTAGGTATTGCCGGAATTGCTTTCTGTTATTATACTGGCGGACGGCACATTCCGTTCTATTAACTCCTCTTTTATCACTTCGGAAATGGTTGGCACTCCCGGAGTTCCCTCCATCTGTCCCCTGCCCCCAAAAACTATAATTGTATTCTGCGGATTATCATAATGCAGATAGCTGGCGGCAACAACTCTTAAACGGTCGCCAAGGGCGCCAAAATTATCACCTTCTTCGGTAAAATTAGTTGTGCGCCATTTGCCGCCTTCTTCTTTTATGCCTCCTCCAAAAACAACTATCGCGTCCTTGCTGTTTTTTTTAAAAAATAATTTTATTTTATGTTTTAGCCAATTCATATTTTAAAAAATAATTATAATAAAAATTTATTTGCTTGCTTTAATAAAATCTCCCGGGTTATCAATGTCAATATTCTCGCCCTCTTTCATTACTAAAAACTGAAGGTTATGTTTATCAACCAGTTTTTTTATTTTCATTAAAACATCGTAGCGCGAAAAATAAATCGCTCCATCCTCCCGATATAATGGTTTATAATACTGCCTATTTAATCGCTTGAAAGGATAAAATGGCTTATAAACCCTATTGTCTCCTTCTATCCAAAATCTACCATAATCCTCAACTACGCTTAGAACGCTATTGCAATTGGTTTCCTCAAATAAATCTAAAGCATGCTCAACTCTTTCTTTTTTTAAAAAAGGAGCTGTTGGATAAAGTAAAACAACTATATCGGGCTTACAATTCTCTTTATCTTCTAAATATTTAACGCAATGCTGCAATACTGATAAAGTTGAGATTTCGTCACGGGCAAGTCTAGCGGGCCGCTTGAACAGAGCTTCAGCCCCATATTCTTTGGCTATCCCCATAATTTCATCATCATCAGTAGAAATAATAACCCGATCAATCCTTTTAATCGATTTGGCTAATTCAATTGGCCAAGCAACCAAGGGCTTGCCTTTCAACGGCAAAACATTTTTTCTGGGAATTGATTTTGAACCGCCGCGAGCTATAATTACTGCTATTACTTTTTCTTTATTTTTTAACATATTATCTTACTTTAAAAATATTAGTTATTGGTTTTCCTCGTAAATTCTCTTTTAACTTGCCGGCATCCATCAATTCCCTTAACCGCGGCAATACGGCTTTTAAAACCCTAAGTAATTTATCTATATCTTTTTGGCTATGGCTAAAGCTCATATTATGCTGGCCGTACCAAAAAAATCCTTCCTGAAAAATTTCTTGCTGCAAATAACTTTTAATTTCTAAATCAGAATATTTTTCAGTTGAACTGAAAATAAATACTTGCTGGCAAGGACTGCCTTTTACTTTTATGATCTTTTCTAAGCCATTTTGTTCTAATAATTTATTGGTTTTCTCTTGTAAGTATTGCCCTTTGCTCCAGATATAATTAATTACTTTTTTACTTTCCATTTCTTTAATAGTGGCTATTGCCGCCGCGATAGATAAAATTTCACCGCCAAAAGTAAATGAATAAAAAATATCTCCAATTTTCTTCATGTATTTTCGTTTGCCTACTAACGCTGATATTGGCATACCGTTTGCCATGGCCTTGCCAAAAGTAGCTAAATCCGGAGTTACTTTAAATAATTTTTGCGCTCCCCCCAAGCTATACCTAAAACCAGTAATAACTTCATCAAAAATAAGCAAAGCGCCGTTTTCATGAGTTAATTCTTTTACTTTTTTTAAAAAATTATTTTTCGGCTCAATATAATTCATCGGCTCCATAATAACAGCCGCTATTTTATTTTTATGCTTGCTAAACAATTTTTCTAATGATTTAATGTCATTATAAATAAATCTATGGGCTAATGTTATGGTGCTTTTCGGAACGCCCAAATTTCTTGCGGTTGAACCAATATACCAGTCATGCCAGCCATGATAGCCGCAAACCGCAACATGCTCCCTCCCGGTTACGGCTCTAGCCAATCTAATAGCTCCTGTAGTAACATCTGAACCGTTTTTGCCGAATCTCACCATCTCTGCACATGGTATATGCTTAATTAAAAGCTGGGCTAATTCATACTCTAAAGGAGAAGGCAAGGGAAAAATCATGCCTTTCTTTAATTGTTTTTTTACGGCTTCGTCAACTGCTGGATATTGATAGCCCAAAATTATCGGACCTAAGCTATTGGCAAAATCAATATATTCATTGCCGTCAACATCCCATATCCTGCAACCCTTAGCATGCGTAGCAAACAATGGGGCTTGTCCTTTGATAAACTGCAAATAGCTTTTGCTAAATGTCTGCGATGCCAAAGGAATAATTTTACTGGCTTTCTTGAATAATTGATGGCTTTTAATGAATTTTCGTTTCATATTTTTTAAAAAATTATTTGTTAATAATAAAATCTTCTCTCAATGATTTAATCAAACCTTCATTTCTTTTAATTTTCATATTTTTTATCATTATTTTGGGATTTTTAGTCAGCAAAGAAATATAATCCAAGTAGCTATCAGTTATTTTGCTGTTTTTTATTAAAAAACTTATCACTTCAAAATCTTCAGGGTTGTCAACAGTCAGCCGAAAATGCGACCAATCATGTGCCGCCGCAAAATTGCCTTTTTTGAATTTTTTATTTTTAACAATATATTGCGTTAGATGCTCGCGCTCTGAAGCCAGCTTAGCCTTTTCAGCTGACTCAATCAAAGCATCTCTGGTAAAAATTTCTGTATCCATTCCATCTGGGAAAGTTTCTTCCATCATATTGCTCGCGTAATCATAATTATTCTTTTCAAAGAAAACGATTATCTGATCAATTACTGCTGGATCAATCAACGGACAATCGCCGGTTATTCTAATTATATTATTATATAGCGGATGCTTTAGAGCGCATTGATAATAACGATCCAGAACATCATCTTCTGAGCCGCGGAAGCAGGCAATGCCTATTTTTTGGCATAATTTTTCTATTTTATCGTCTATTTTCTGGATAGAAGTGGCAATAATAATTTTGTCTATTTTTTTAGATTGCTTAACGCGCTGAATTTCATATTCTAATAATGGGATATTTTTTATTTTTTTTAATACCTTATTAGGCAATCTGGTTGAACTCATACGCGCCTGAATAATGCATAAATTTTTATTTTTCATAAAATTTATTTTCTATTAACGCAATATTTTAATATTTCAGCCGCTATTTTAATATTATTAAATGTTGCTTGTTTCTTCTTTAAGCAAGTAAAAAAATATTTTACTTCATCAATATACATCTGATTTAAATTATAATTTTTTACTTCAAAAAGCTTTTTGCTTTTGTTTTTTTCGCGCAGCCAGACAATATTTTCATTAAAATCCCATTCTAAATTGCCTTTAGCGCCTATAACCTTGCAGTTTCTTGAATAATTCTGCTGAAGATAGTCGCATCTGACAGAACCAAAAACCTTATTCTTAAATTTAAAAGCGGCTATACAGCTGTCTTCAGTTTCAATTTTTAAATCACCCGCCTTGCCAAAAACAAATTTTGACTCTAAAACTTTTTCAAAGCCGTTTAGCCAAAAAAGCAAATCAAACTCATGAATGCCGTCCAGAATAATGCCTCCGCCTGTTTTTTTATTGGCCGCGTAATTTTTTCTATAATCTTGGTTTGGGCGCCAATAAGGAAGATAATATCCTGCTTCATGATGAATGCCGTAAATTTTGCCTAATCTATTTTGCTCTAAATAACTTTTAATAAATTTTAAACATGGATGAAATCTCATATTGCAGCCCAATAAAGTAACCAGCTTTTTGCCTCGGCACAATTTATGCAATTCATCTATGCCGCGCATATTATGCGACAATGGCTTTTCTATAAAAAGATGGCAACCAGCTTTAGCGCAGTCAGTAGCGGTTTTTACATGCAGATTATTAGGATTGCAGATAAAAGCGGCATCAAAATTTTTTAATGTATTAAAATTAATTTTATCAACTGTTTTTGTGTTTTTGTGTTTTTGTGTTTTTGCGCCGTCAATATCAAAAACATAAACATTGCCAAAGCCCTGTTGGACTAAATTGCTGTAATGCCTTTGCCCGATAGAGCCAAAGCCAATAATTATTATTTTAAAATTCTTATCCATATTTTAATTTATAACAGTGTTTTTATAATTAGCTATAAACTTTTCCGTGTCTTTCTTAAAAGCGGATTTAGAAAAATATTTTATTCCCCTAAAAGCCGGTTTAAAATCACCGCAAAACCCTCTTTTAAATAAAGCTATATTTAATTGCTTTCTGTCCGGATAATAATCGTATTGCATTGAAGGACTCGCTGGCTGTTCAGCGTCAATGTATTTTATTCCTATTTCTTTTAAGTACTTCACGGCTGAAAAAAATAAGGCGTGATAAAGAAAAAATTGGCCGCAGCAAGGATCATCGGCGGCAGATGCGTAATTTGCTCTTTCTGCATTAAATTCAAAATAACTGTAAGCAATGTTTTTCGCGGTAGAATTTAATTTTTCTTTATAGCTTAATCCAAATAAAGCCGCATTGCCCTGTTTTAATTTTTCAAACTGAAGATCAAAAGTTTCCTTCGGTCTGGTTATTCTGCCAGAACACTTATGATGCAATTTTCTATACTCCTCATGCGCTTCATAAGAAGGATTATTCTTATCAACAATAAAAATAAAAAATTTTGCGTCGTTTAAAATTCGCTTAATGTCGCACTTATGGCCTTTGCGGCAGGATTTTAAAATATCTTCCGCTCCTTCAAATAAAGATAAATCAATAAAATAGCTTAAAATTGAAGAATCTAAATAATTATATTTATGCAAATAATTATAAATAACAGCGGTATTGAGCGAGTCTATCCAAAACATTATTTTTTTAACTTTATTTTCTACGGCTATATTATCAATAATAGCAAACACTTTTTTCTCTATTGTTTGGCCAAAAGAGGAGAATTGCTTATCAAAAATCGGGGCATAAATATAATCGTTTCCCAAACTTCCGACTAAATCTTGGCCTTTTTTCTCAATTATAAGGCATGTGCCCGCCATTGGTTTATTATCCACTAAATAAATAAAACTTTTATCAGAATGAAATAATCCCTTGTCTTTTGAATTTATTATACGGGCATCGATGGTCGGACGCAAATATTTTGCGCTCATATCATTACGATCTACAAGCTCTTGCCAATATTTCCAAAATAATAATTCATTTTTTTCTTTATATAAAATTTCTGCGGACATATAATTTAATTAATTAAATTTTTATAATTATTTTGATGCTGTTTGCAATTATCTATATACTCTTCCAAAAGATCTAACTTTTTACCTCGCCCTGAATTTTCCAAAAAAGCATACATGTCCAAACAAGGGCATTTGCACGCCGGACAAATTGTCGGCTCTTTTAAAACATATAAAGTGTGGCTCTTTTTAATAAAATTTTTTCTTTCTCTGCAAACGCAATTGCGGTAAACTTCGCCTGTCGGCTCAATATAATAAGCTATTGAAGGGAAAAAGCATTTTTTGCCTTTTGGGCTTTTTCTAGCTACTTTGTAATCCAAATCTAGTTTTGGAAAATATTTAGCTAATTCATCTGATAACAAATCCAAATCTCCGTCTTTGTCAGGATTTGGATTCACAAAAATTCCATATTTACTGTCAAAGTATTTGCTTATCTCATCATAATCTCTCTTTTGATGCGCCTCCATTACATAATTAATCATGCCTATTCTCCAGCCCGCCTTATAAATCTCATCAATCATTTTGAAATAGATGTCCTGCTTTGCCTGCGTAGGATGATAAGAAACTAACAATACAGTTTTATTTTTAACTTTATTGCTTGCTTGAAAATTCTGAGCTGGCCAGAAGCCATTAGTAAATATTTTTATTAATTTGCATTTATCCAGCCCTGCCAATCCTTCCAGAAAAACAGAAAAATTTTCAGCGTCCAAAAACGGCTCGCCGCCTGATATATGAATAACAAAATCATTGGGAACTCTGCTGAACGCTTTAATCCATTTATCAGGCGAATAATTATCAAAGGCATGCCCGTGATTGTGCGGAGAAAATAATTTATAAAATCTTTTTTTGCCTGTATTTTTTATGCTGGTATAAAACTTAGATTTTCTCTGCCTGGTCCGCCTGCCATAATTGCAGTAAAAACAATTAAAATTACACCAATTGCTTACAATAAAATAAAACATCATTACAGCATTATCCGCGCCCAGCCTAAATGGATTGTTGTTAATATTTTCTTTATCCATACATTTAAAATTTTAAAAAATTAATTATAAAAATTTTTAATCACTTTACTTATATATTCTATATCTTTTCTGGTCAATTCAGTATAGCACGGCAATGTTATACAAGTATTATGGTATTCTTCCATATTCTCTAATTTTATATTATGATAGCCAATTTTTCTATAATAAGGATGGGAATAAACCGCCGGATAATGAAAATTTACCCCTACATTATTTTTCTTTAAATATGCCATCAAACTATCCCTGTCTTTGCTTTTTTTTGTTCTAATTACATAAATGTGCCAGCCGGAATAATTATGTTTTAATTCCAAAGGTAAAATAATTTCTTTTGTATCTCTTAATTCTTGTTCATACCACTTAACAACTTGCCGCCTCTTTTTAATAAAACCATCTATTTTTTTTAACTGGGAAATGCCAAGAGCGGCCTGAATGTCAGTAATCCTATAATTATACCCCAATTCTGTCATTACATTTTTTCCTTTTTTATCTTTATGAATTCCATGGCTGCGCAAAGAAATTAATTTTTCATAATATCTTTTATTATTTGTTAAAATCGCGCCGCCCTCACCCGTAGTTATTGGCTTTACTGGATGAAAGCTGAAAACCGCCATATCTGAATATTTACAACTGCCTGTTTTAATATTTTTGTATTTAGCGCCGAGAGCGTGGCAAGCGTCTTCTATAACTAATAAATTATGCTTTTTGGCAATTTGTTTGATTTTGCTCATCTCGCAAGATTGTCCGGCAAAATCAACTGGAGCTATCGCTTTTGTTCTTGATGTAATTAATTTTTCAATTTCTTCTTCATTAATATTATAAGTGTCCAATCTAATATCGCAAAAAATAGGTTTCGCTCCATCTGCTAACAGCATATTACTGGTTGCAACAAAAGTATTTGGTGTTGTAATAACCTCGTCTCCTTTTTTAAGCCCTGCCGCTAAATAAGATAAATGCAAAGCCGCTGTTCCATTGCTGACAGCAACCGCGTATTTCGCGCCGCAATACTTAGCTAATTTTTTTTCAAATTCCAAAACTTTCGGCCCTTGTGTAAGCCAATCTGATTTTAAAACTTTAATAACTTCGTTAATATCGCTTTTATTTATATTTTGCCTGCCGTAAGGAATCATAAGCTTTTAATTAATTCTCTTAATTGTTCAATAGTAAACCAATTTTTGTTAGTATCGCTTGTAAATCTAAAGTCGCATTTTACTTCCTCGCAAGCTTTGTCAAAATACTTTTGATACTTATCAGAGGAAACAATATCAAATTCAGGCAATACAACATAATAATTTTCCAATTCCAATGAATGCCTTGCCTCTTGTTCGGTTAATAAAACTTCGTGCAGTTTCTCTCCCGGCCTTATGCCGATTATTTCGCGTTCAATGTTAGGCGCAAGCGCGTCAAACAAATCAACTAATTTCATACTGGGAATTTTGGGGATAACAATTTCTCCGCCAACCATATTGTCCAAGGTAAATAAAACCAAATCAAAGGACTGCCTTAAAGTAATCCAAAATCTAGTCATTTCTAAATCAGTGATCTTAACCTTGTCTAAATTATTATTTAAAAGCGCTTCCACTATGCTTCCTCTACTGCCAAGCACATTACCGTATCTTACGCATGAAAATTTTGTCTTGCCTTTTGTATAAGAATTTCCGCTGATAAATAATTTCTCGGCGCATAATTTAGTTGCTCCGTACAAATTAACCGGCTGGGCCGCCTTATCAGTAGAAACTAAAAGCACTTTTTCAACGCCTTGATCAATAGCGGCATTAATAATATTCTGGCTGCCATTGATATTTGTTTTTACGGCCTCAAAAGGATTGTATTCCAAAGTTGGCACTTGCTTTAGCGCGGCTGCATGCACAACAATATCCACTCCATAAAAAGCTCTTTGCAATCTTTGTAAATCCCGGACATCACCGATAAAAAATCTTATCCGTTCATCATCTATTTCTTGCTGCATGTGAAATTGTTTTAGCTCATCCCTGCTAAAAACAATAATTTTTTTAATTTCAGAATTTTTTAGCAAAAATTTAATAAAGCTTTTGCCAAAAGAACCTGTCCCTCCTGTCACTAAAATTGTTTTATTTTTTAAAAAATCCATAAATTTATTTTATTAATTTATTATATTTTTTATTTTTTCATTTCAGATAAAATGACTTCTGTTAAATTGTCCAAACTTGTTTGATGATTTAGCTTGGAATTTTGTTCAACTCCTCTATCAATATAACCATGGACAGTCGCCTCTTCAAAACTTTTTAAATATCTAAGAACATCCTGGCTGCTGAATTTGAATCCTGCGGCAATCTTTTTAAAAGCCGTTTTACAGGTTTCAGCATCTTTAATTCTGAACAAAAATGGAAAATCGCGGTAATGCGGATATCCGAAGATTAAAGTCGGCTTCAATCTTAATACTGCTTCCCATCCGGCATTGCCTGTAACAGTGGCCACTGCCTGGGATTTATTGATTAAAGCATATGTATCAGTATCTACCGGCACTAAATAAACATTTTTCAACTGCGCAATTCTTTTGTAATATCCGTGATAACGAGCGCTATTATAATATTTTTTACTGCGCAGCCACCATTGGCTTGGGTGTTCTTTTACATAAACAACCCAATCTTCAGGCAGTGATGCTGATAAAATTTCAATAATTAAAATCTGATCAGTAAACATGCCTCCTTGTGGGCTAGTGGTTCGCTCCGGCTGAAAATTTAAAGGCAGATAAACAAATTTCTTGCTAAAATCAATATTAACCTGAAGTTTATCATATTCTTTTTTAAGATTTTGTTTGAATTGCTTGAAAAAATATAATAAACTTTTTTGTAAAATTATGCCTTGCTTAAAACTATCTTTTAAAATTTCTAATTTTTCTTTAACCAAATTAATCCCGCTAAACTTTTTTTTCCATGCCTTTTGATATGCCGGTGTCGGGTCTTGGCTCTTGTCCATATGCATTTTATAATACTTTTGCAAATCTTGGCTAAGATCATTAAAGGAAATATCTTTATTTTCGTTTATCACCAGTTGTTTTTTTAATTCATCACTTCCCTTAACCCAATCTGTATACATTAACGCTCTGTCAGAAATCCAGGTATCCTCAAACATAATTGTCTTTATATTTAACAGTTTTACCAAATCATAAATAATAAAATTGTAAACAGTATGGGGAACAGTTGAAAAAAATATCATCTCTGGCTGATATTTTTTTATTATTCCATGCCAATAGCCAAGTATAGTATAATAAAGGTGCCTGCGCTCATCAACGCACATTTTGTCAAACGCCTTGTTCATCATAGTTAAGACTAACGATTCTGTCTTATACATTTTTTCTATTAAATTTTTGCCGGGCGGATCAAATTCTTCGGTGCCAATGCCTTTTGCCGGTATTCCTTTCCAAGCGTCAAAATGGCCATGAAAAATCGCGCCGGGAATTTCCAAACCGTCATCGGAAAAACCTGTCCAATAGCAAATCTCATGGCCGTTTTGCCGCAAGATCTTAACTAAGCTTTTTATTTCATTATACTTAGATCCACAAATTAAAAATACACGCATATATTTGAAATTAATTTTGTTCTATGTCGGATAAAATTGCTTCTGCCATGTTTTGCAAACTTTCTTCTTTGCTAAATTTAGAATTTTCTTCAATTCCTATTTCAATAAACCCATGAGTAGTAGACTCGTCAAAACTCTTTAAATAATTAAGGACATCTTGTTTGCTAAATTTAAATCCTTTAGTTATCTTTTTAAAAGCCGCTTTACAGGTTTCAACATCTTTAACTCTGAATAAGAATGGAAAATCGCGATAAAAGGGATAGCCGAAAATAATAACCGGCTTAAGGCGCAATGTTGCTTCCCATCCCGCTGTTCCAGTAACTGTCGCCACAACTTGCGATTTATTTGTTAAAGTATAAGTATCAACAGTTATTGGAACTATATAAACATTTTTCAGCCGGGCGATTCTTTCATAATAGCCGCGGTAGCGAACGCTGGAATAAATCAACCCATCACGCAACCACCATTGCGTTGGATGCTCTTTTACATAGATAACCCAATCCTTTGACAAGGACGCGGATAATGTTTCAATTATTAAAATCTGGTCAACAAACATATCCCCTTGCGGACTGCTGGTGCGCTCCGGCTGAAAATTCAAAGGCATATAAACAAATTTTTTGCTGAAATCAGGCTCAACTTGAACAGCGCAGTATTCTTTTTTAAGATTTTGCCTAAGATGTTTTGATAAATAATTTATAATTTTTTTAAAAAACGTTCCATCCTTTAAGCTGTATAATAAAATTTTTAACCTCTTTATTACTGCTCCTGCGCCTATAAACTGTTTTTCCCAAGCTTTCAAATATAATGGCTTAGCGTCGTTGCTATCTCCGCCCATTTGCAAATTATAATATTCCTGTAAATCCTGGCTAAGATCATCTATGGAAAAATTCTTTCCTTGATTAATCTCCATGCGTTTTTTTAACTGCCTGCTTCCTTCCTCCCAGTCATTATACATTAACATTCTATCAGAAACCCATGAATCTTCAAACATAACAGTTTTAATGTCTAACAATTTAGCCAACTCATAAATAATATAATTATAAACCGTGTGGGGAACTATGGGAAAAATAATCGCTTCCGGCTTGTATTTTTTGATTACGCCATGCCAATATCCAAGCATATTATAATATAAATGCCGGCGCTCATCAACGCACATCTTGTCAAAATGCTTATTCATCATGGTTAAAATCAACGATTCAACTTTATAAAATTTTTCTATCAAATCTTTTCCCGGCGGATCAAATTCTCCTGGATCTACATTTTTTGCTGGAGTACCATCCCAAGCGGCAAAATGATCATGAAAAATCGTTCCTTGTTCGCGCAAGCAATCCGACAATTCATCTCCGTCTTTCAGCCCTACCCAATACAAAATTTTATGATTTCTTCTAATTAACTCAGAAATTATCCCCTCTGATTCTTTGTATTTTCCTGCCCAAATTAAAAATACTCTCATAAATATTTTTATTAAACTAAAAATCTATATCCTTATATTATATACTTTTGAAAAATACGACTGCTTGTCTTTTAATAACTCGTCGGGCGCGCCCTGCTCAACAATCCTGCCATTCTCTAAAACTATTAATCTATCAGAATTAACAACTGTTGATAAGCGATGAGCAATAACAAACACTGTTATCTTTCCTTTTAAATTATTAATAGCTTGCTTTATTTTTATTTCTGATTCATTGTCAAGCGCGCTGGTAGCTTCGTCTAAAATTAACAATTTTGGCTTTCTGGCCAAAACTCTGGCGATTATAATCCTCTGGCGCTGTCCGCCGGAAAGCATAACGCCCCGTTCGCCAACCATAGTATTAAAACCATCTGGACAGCTCTGAATAAAATCATATATATTCGCCAGTTTAACTGCTTCTTTTAAATCATTATCAGTAATTGATTCGTCGTAAAATCTAATATTATTGGCGATAGTATCGTTCATTAGAAATATATCCTGTGATACATAACCAATATTATTCCTCCATTCCATTAAATTAATATTCTTTATATCTTTTCCATCTAACAAAATTTTTCCATTTACTGGCTCAAATAATCTTAAAATTAAATCCACAATTGTTGTCTTGCCGGATCCGGACGGGCCGATTAAACCAACCATCT
Organism: bacterium; assembly: GCA_030641105.1. The sequence continues at coordinate 11,937 of DAOWHZ010000028.1, forward strand.
CGCCTTTATTTATTTTAAAATCAACATTTTTTAAAACATCATTCTTGTTATTATAAAAAAAATCAACATTTTTAAATATTAAAGATTTATTAAATATAAAATCATCTTTTCCGCAGTCAATTTCTTCATTCTGGATTGCCTGCGTCTCATAATCAAGCACGCTTCTCACATAAGGAACAGTTGAATTCATGCCTAATAATTGCTTCTGTATTTGATTAATATACATGAATATCTGCTTGATTAAATATATCACAGTTACTAAAGCCGCGAAATTAAAATTTGAAGTTTTATATGAAAACGCGAATACTATTGCGATAAAAATTATGCTAATTGGCTCCATTAAAGATCCTGTAAAAATTCCTAAAACAAAAGACTTAATACTTATACTTGTTATTTTCTTAAAATAATTTCTGCCGATTTCCAACACTTTATCGCCAGCAGACATTACTTTAACTGTTTTCATTCCAAGAATATTTTCATTAATATGGTGGGCTGTTTCCCTATTTATTTTTTCTGATTCATACGAAAGCTTTCTGACCCTGCTGACAATGGGCTTGAAAAATACAAACAACAAAGCGCCAAAAGCAAAAGTTATTAATGTAATCTTCAAAGATATATTTACAGCCACAACGCTGTATGCTATCAAGCTGGTGATTGTCATTATTATTATGCCGATTTGTGAAAGCAATCCCGTGCTATTCTCAACATTTTTCATTAAAACAACTTCTAAATGGCCTAATTTTTGCTTGATAAGATGCGGCCAATTTGACTTCAACATCTTCTTTAAAAGATTTGTTCTTGTTTTTTCCTGGTAATTGGAAGTTATTCTAATGCTAACATAAGAAGATAAAACTAATATTGCGGCCTTTAAAACAAATAAAAGTATAATAAAAATCAATAAGTATTTTAATGTAAAATCAATATTCAAAAATAAGAAAAAATTTTCAATGTGCTGAGATATAATATCTTTTTCACCCGCGCCTCCGTCAACGATAAAAGAAAACAAAGGAATTATTGCGTTAATTCCGATACCGCCCAATAAACCGTTTACAAATCCTAGCGCTATTAATATGATAATCTGCAATTTGTATTTGCCAAAGGCCTGTTTGGACAATCTAATAATTAATTTTAATTTGTCTAATTCTTTTGATAACAGCATATTTCTACCATTTATTAATCTTATCCACAACCTTCTTTTTTATATTAAGGTATTTTTTTATTGCTTTTTTTTCTACTTCCGGAGATACTAATCTAAAAATTTCTTTGCCTAGAATACGGTATTGGCCGCCTACTTTATTAGCTTTAATTAGCCCATTTTTAAGCATTCGTTTCATTGTGCTGCTGCTTATTTTTAATATTTCCTGCGTTTCATTTGTTGTATAAATTGCGTTCTCTTTAATTTCTTGAGTCATATAAAAAAACTTAAATAATTAACTTATTTTAATAATAGCAAAAGTGTCAAAAGGTGTCAATAGATGTCAAATGATTTATTTATCATCTTGAATTAATTTTCATCTAAAAATCTTATTATTTTCTTAGCTCTCTTGTCCCAAGTATAATTTTTAACATCTTGATACGCCTGATTGGCAATATTGCGAGCTAATTCATCATTTTTTAATACTAATTTAATTTTTTCTGCTAAGTCTTTTGGATTATCCGGCTTGCAAAAAATGCAATTTTTTTCATTTAAAACCTCTCTTATGCTTGGCAAATCAGATACAATAATTGGGCGCTTGCTGGCCATATATTCAAACATTTTCATAGGAGACATATAATATCTGTAATGATGGACATCCGGGAAAGGCATTAATAAAACATCAGCAGCTTTTTGGTACAGCGCAACAATATCTTGCGTGAAATGCCCCCGTATTATTGACTTGTTGTCTACTCTAAAAAATTTAGCTTTCTTAATATAATATTCAACATGCCTTGGCTTGCCGCCCATAGCAACAAAAAGAATATTATCATCCAATATTTCTAAAGCTTTAAAAATATCAATAATCCCCTTTTCCATATCCATGGTCCGAAACCTGCCGCAATAGCCGATAATCTTTTTGTTAAGCGGCAAATTTAATTTTTTGCGCGCTTCTTCTCTTAATAAATTAATATCAAAAATATCTAAATTTACCGCGTCAGGAACTATTAAGGTCTTTTTTTTATCTACTTTGTATTTTTTTATGTAGTCATCACGCAGCCTGTTTGTTATAAAAGTAATATGATCTGACCATTTAGCTAATAGATAATCAAGAATTTTATCAACCATGTTTCTAATAAAAATAGTATGCACTTCATAAATAAATTTGGTTTTTAATCTAAAGAATATTTTGTTATATAAAATCATGAAAGTCAGCAAAAACGGCTCGCGGGAATAAGCATGAGTTATATTATTAGCTTTAATAAATTTTAAATATTTAAGCGACAGTTTGTAGCTTTTTGTTATCTCAAAATCCACAGTTTGAATTTCCGGATAATCCAGTTTTAATTTTCTGCCTCCTATATAAAAATCATTACCCAAAATTTTGGAAAAAGATTTTGTCATTTCCATAACATGTATGCGGTTGGCCATACCAAATGAAGGAAGATCTATAGATGTAACATATATTAACTTCATAATTTTCTGGCCTTAATTACAAAAGATAAAGCAAAGACCGATGGAAATATTTTTACTAAAAATTTCATTAAATACTTAATTAAAAATTTATTTTGCCAAAAAGTGTTAATTTTAAATTCCGCAATTTCCAAGTTATTTTTCTTAAGCATGTTTTTTAAAATTTTTAAATTAAACCAATAAACATGGCCCTTTTTTGCTTTATTATTTTCTCCTGGCTTGCCCAGCATAACCTGAACGCGGGCCGGCATAGAATTAAAATTCGGCACGCTGATAATTAAATATTTTTTGCTGACTCTTTTTGCTTCAGCTAAAACTTGCTTTGGATTAAATAAATGCTCTAAAACATCAAGCAGGACAACATAATCAAAACTATTGTCATTATACGGCAACTTCTCAGCAGAAAAATCTATTGCTTCCGCTGATAATCCTTTTTCTTTTGCTTTTTTTACTGCTGTATAGGAAATGTCAATTCCCTCCGCCTTTATCTTTTTCTCTTTTAATTTACTCAAAAGAAAACCATCGCCGCACCCTAAATCCAAAACTTTAATATCATTATTAGAGAAAATAAAATTAAGGCATTTTTTATGCCTAAATTCCATTCCTTGATTGCTTTTGGACCAATATTGATCCTGAAAAATAGCATCGCTGTCCCGCATAAATTTAAAATTATTTTTTGATAAAATTTAAAATTCTATTCACCCGCTTCATCCAGCTGTATTCTTGGACATCTTTAAACGCCTGCTCTGCTAAACGTCTGCTTAATTCTTTATTTATTATAATCCTATCAACGCCGTCTGACAAGTCGTTAAAATCATCCGGCTGGACTAAAATGGAATTATTTTTATTTAAAATTTCTCTGATACTCGGCAAGTCAGAAGCAATGATTGGCCGCTTGCTTGCCATATATTCAAACATTTTAAGCGGAGACATATAATATGCGTAATGCTTGGTAAAAGGAAACGGCATAAGCAGGGCGTCGCAAGCTTTTTGATAAATTGCTAATTTATCCATATCCACTCTTCTTAAAAACATTATATTGTT
>DAOWHZ010000035.1 GCA_030641105.1 bacterium
GCCCCCTTGAAAGACTGGAGTTTTTCTATATTTTTCATAAATTTTTCCCTCCTTTATTATTTTTTTTTATTATCAAAAGGACTTTTGTTTAATATTATCACAAAATATAATAAAGTCAATAGCAATCACACTTCTTACTTCCTTGCCCACCAAAACCTTGGCGACGGAGGGTTACTTCTAAATTCTTACTTCCCTATATTCCCCGTGCTTCTCCCTGATCCCCCGCCTCAATTTTACCAACTGGCAACCGCCGTTTAATAGATGACCAAAAATTAAATAATTCTTCACTGCGCAAAATAGAGCAAACTATTATATAAATTATTATGCCGGATAATCCTGCTACCACCCCTTGCGTTAACACGCCCCAAAATTTAGTCATATCAATATACGGCCAAATTACCAATTTCATCCCCTGCACAGCCACTCCGCAGGCAACAGCGGCCACGGAAAATTTAACAGTAGAAATTAAAATTCGCAATTCATCCATCATGCCGATTTGAAAACGCAAAACAATCCAAAGCATAATAAAATTCAATATGCTGGCGATTGAAAACGCCAGAGCCAGGCCCGCAACGCCAAGCTTGCCGGCAAGCCATAATGATAAAAGGACATTAACCGCGACTGAAACAAACCCGATAAAAAACGGGGTTTTAGAATTATGGCGGGCGTAAAACATGCGGACAAGCAAAGGGATAATAGCCTGGGCAAACAAAGATAAGGAGAAAAAACCTAAAGTGTCTATTGTTAAAATTGTGTCCTGCCAATCAAACTGCCCGGTTCCAAAAAGGACGCGGATAATCTGCGCGCGCAAGGTTAAAAGCAAGACTGTTGCTGGCACAATAAAAAATAAAATTTGCCTGATTGTGGAAGAAAAGCTATTAACCAGCTTTTTTTTGTCAGAGGCAATGGCTGACAAGGTTGGAAAAGCAGCCACGGCAAAAGAAATGCCAAAAATGCCGATTGGAAAAAACTGCAAATTATTAGCAAAATTAAACACTGCTAAAGAACCGCTAGCCAATGTTGAAGCAATAACTGTGATCACTAATAAATTAATCTGCGAAATCGCTAAACTCATTGTCCGTGGAATCATCATAATGCCGATTCTTCTTACTTCTTCGTTTCTAAATTCTATTTTGGGCATATATCTAAAGCCCAATTTTACCACCAGAGGAAGCTGAATTAACATATGCATTAAAGCTCCGAAAACAACGCCCCAAGCCAAGCCATAAATTCCCCATAAAGGCGCTAGATACAAAGCGCCTAAAATAATTCCGATGTTATACATAATCGGAGAAAGCGAATAAACAAAAAACCTTTTAAACGATTGCAGAATCCCGCCGAATACGCTTGAAATTCCGAGAAACATCGGCGATAAAAACATTATGCGGGCTAAACTTGCGGTCAACGCTTGTTTTTCAGGTGAAAACCCGGGCACAACTAATTTCATTAAATATGGAGCAAAAATAATGCTTAATCCGGACAAAATTATCAAGCTAAGCCCTAAAATATTTAAAACATTATTAGCTAATTGCCATGCCTGCTTTTTCTTTTTAAGCAACCCTGTAAAAATAGGAATAAAGCCGGCTGACAAAGCGCCTAAAACTAGAAGGTTAAACACCAAATCAGGAATGCGAAAAGCCGCATAATAAATATCCAATGTATCGCCCAGCCCAAATTCTCCGCCCAAAATACGGTCGCGAAAAATTCCTAAAAAACGGCTAACCAAAGAAGACAGCGCCACGAGAAGCGCCGCAATTGTAATACTATTAATTTGACCGTTGAATAATTTTTTGATCATAAAATTAGACAGCTAGAAGTAGATAAATGCAAAATGAATAATGAAATGAAAAATTTAAAATGATTTTTAACTTAAATAAAAATTAAATTGAATCATTTTACATTTTAAATTGTCATTTTTCATTTTTACTTTTTCATTTTGCATTTTTAATTATATATCTTATAGCTGTCTATTTACTAGTTGTCTGGTCTCCCTCGCTATCATTAACTCCTCATTAGTCTTGATGGCCAATACTGAAATATCTCCCAAAAATTTTAATTTAGCCATTACGGCATTGCGGGTTATAGGATTGCCAGCGCCAATCGTTCCGGTAAAAATAATGGCGTCAACCTTGCCTTGCAATACTGACCAGTAAGAGCCAATGTATTTAGCTAATCTATAAACAGCAACATCAAAAGCTAATTTAGCCTCCTTGTTGCCGAAAGACATTTCTTTAAGCAAATCCTGATAATTAATACTGCCGCCTGATAAGCCCTTTAAGCCGGATTCATGGTTTAATAAATTATAAACATCTTCAATTTTTTCATCTTCTAAATAACCTGGTGATTTTTTAAACAGTTCAACTACAATGCCGGGATCTAGATCTCCCGCCCTAGTCATCATCACCAAACCCTCCAAAGGAGTCCAACCCATTGAAGTATCTACCGGCTTGCCGTTTTTAACAGCCGTAACTGACCAACCACCGCCTAAATGGCAAGAAATTAAATTAATTTTTGATATTTTTATTTTTAATTGATGAGCAGCTTCTTGCATTACAAATTCGTGTGAAATGCCATGAAAACCATAACGTTTTATTTTATGCTTTTGAATAATTTTAACAGGTAAAGCATAAGTTCGCGCAACTTCTGGCAAATCAGCAAAAAAAGCTGTGTCAAAAACCGCTATTTGCGGAATATCAGGAAGAAAATTACGGGCTGCTTTAACGCCTGTAACATTATAAGGAGTATGCAAAGGCGCTAAATCACTAAACTTTTCTAATTCAGATAATACAGTATCATCAACTAAAGTTGGTTTAATAAACCTATCTCCTCCATGAACAACGCGATGGCCAACTGCTTTAATCTCTCGCAAATCACTAATCTCCCTTAAGGCATTTTTCAATGCTTGTTCCATGTCTTTAATCTCTGTAAAATAACCTTGCTTAATTTCTTTTTCATTATCATTAAATAATTTATATTTCAATGAAGTAGAACCCGAATTGATTACTAAAATAGACATAAAAAAATTTAAGATTTAAGATTTAAGATTATAAACAACATGACAAAGACAACAATCTTAAATCTACAATCTTAAATCTTAAATCAAATAAGGCTTCTCCCCGTCATCTCATTTGGCTTAGCAAGCCCCATAATTTTTAATATAGTCGGAGCTATATCAGATAAAATTCCTTGTGGCTGAACCAAGCTTAAATCTCCGCCTGGAGCATCTTGCATACTTAAACTATGGCCTTCAAACTGCTTGCCAACAACAATAAACGGCACTGGATTAGCAGTATGCTCTTTATCAATCATGCCGGTCTGCATATTAAACATAACTTCAGCGTTTCCATGGTCAGCTGTTACTAAAATTACGCCGCCTTTATCTAAACTGGCCTTAATAACTTTGCCTAAACATTTATCAACTATTTCAATGGCCTTAATAGCCGCTTGAATATTGCCAGTATGCCCTACCATATCAGCATTAGCATAATTAACAAAAATAAAATCATATTTGTCATCTTCAATGGCTTTAACTAATTTCTCTGTTATTGGTATAGCAGACATTTCTGGTTTTAAATCATAGCTGGTTACTGGCGGTGATGGCACTAAGACATGATCTTCGCCTTGACTTTTTTCTTCCCTACCACCATTAAAAAAATAAGTTACATGAGCGTATTTTTCAGTTTCAGCAATCCGCATTTGCTTTAAACCGGCAGCAGACATAACCTCTCCCAAAGTATTGGCTAAAGTTTCTGACGGAAAAGCCACTTCAATTGGCAAATTTTTTTCATATTCAACAAAACAAACAAAAAATAAATTAGTTAAATACCTCTTTCTTTCAAATTTATTAAAACCCGGCAAGACAAAAGCTTTAGTAAGTTGTCTGGCGCGATCAGGGCGATAATTAAAAAATATAACCGTATCCTCATCTTCTACTTTAGCTATTGGTTGTCTGTCTTTGGTAATAACAGTTGGCACAAATTCTTCATCATATATTTTTCTTTGATAACTCGCCTCTATTGCCTTAATTGGATCATCGCTTTGATTGCCCTGGCCTTCAGTTATGGCCAA
>DAOWHZ010000093.1 GCA_030641105.1 bacterium
ATTTTTTTTATTGTAAAATTTCTCTCTAAACCATAATGATTATATAAATTATCTTTGATGCTATTCTTACGTTCAGGAACCCAAAGCTCAACATTAAATTTAGCGCGCGCAAATTCTTCGCACATTTTGCATATTTGGTAGCCATGCGCTTTTTCAGTTGGAATCCTGGCGTTTGCGACATATAAAAATTTCATAAATTATTTTCTTATAATACAAAAATACCCAAGAGGGGCTGGATGCAGTTTTTTTATTTTTTTAGGAATAATTTTGTCTAAAAGCAGGCAAAACGAATAAATAATTAAACGGATAAAATTAAAAACAAAAAATGAATGAAGCAAGTAAGCGACCGCGCTAAACCGTTCGCCAAAGCGCGTTATCTTAAAATCAATAAAACCGGCTTGTTTAAACCCCTGTTCTAAACCTTCTTTCGTAAGGCGGCAAAAATCATTTGGCTCAGCTAATTCACTGGCAATAAAGGGCGATGCTATAAAAATTCGCCCGCCTTTTTTTAATATCCTATTTAATTCAGCCAAAAGCAAAGAGCGGTCCTTTGCTATATAAATCGCGTTAAAAAGTAAAATAGATTCCACGGAATTATTATCAAACGGCAATGGCTTGTTAATGTCAGCAATTTTATCAACTCCTTCTTTATTTTTATAATCTGTTTTTATTATTCGCAAATCCTTTGGCAAATATTTATAGTAGCTTGGACTGCTTCCGCCAGCCAAATCCAAAACGCTTCCGGAAAGGCCTTTGCAATGCTCTTTGGCCTGCCAATTAAACAAAATCCTATAAATTGACTTGCCTCTGAATATTTGTTTTATAAAATCTATTATTTTAAACATTTTTTTATTTTATTGTATATATTAATAGTTAGTGAAACTTTGCCCTTGAACTGCATGAAAGATGTGGAAGAATCTATTGAATTGCGTTCAAGATTAAAAATATCACTGCGTCTGCCGGCCAATCCTTCTTGGATGCCAACAGCGCATAGCCAATCGTCGTCTTTCAGATATTTTATTATTTTTTTATTAAATTTGCCCTTGGGATAGGCAAAAATATCAACGCTATTTCCTGTTATTTTTTTTATTTCTTTTTTAGATCGCTCTATTTCGCCAACAGCTTCTTCATAAGGAACACTATCCAGCAAGCAATGATTATGCGTGTGCGGCGCAAAATCAACTAAACCGATGTCTGACATTTCCTTAATTTGCTCTTCTTTTAATATGCTAATTTTCACGCCTTGCGAATTTGTAAAATATTTTCCTATAAAACCGGTTGCCAAAAAAACAGTGATTGGGTAATTATATTGCCTGATAATCGGAAAAACAGTTTTATAATTATCTTCATACCCGTCATCAAAAGTTATGCAAACGCAATTATCTATTTTTTTGCCGCTTCTAAGCCGTTTTGCCAACTCTGATAATTTGATTACTTTGATTTTTTTATCTTTTAAAAATTGCAGCTGTTTTCTGAAATTATCCTTGGTTACTGTGGCAAAAGCGTTATTATCGCCAACAGAATGATACATGAGAATGCTGGCCTTGTCGCTTGTCCCTCTGCCCAGTAAATTAAATATAGAAAAAATTATATTTTTAAAAAACTGTTTCATTTAATTGTTTTAATTAATTTTTCAATTAATAAATCTAAACTATGATTTTCTATAACATATTTTCTGAACTTTTTTCCCAGCATGTCTTTTTCTTCTTGTGGTGTTTGCAAAAAGCTTTCAATTTTTTGTGCTAAGTCCTCCGCATCATTTTCTTTAAATAATAATTCTTCGGGCAATACCCCCCTAAGAGATTGGTTGGAAACAATAGCTGGCGCTTCGCAGGCCATAGCTTCCAATATTGTTTTGTCAAAACTTCCGCTTTGAGTTAAATTAATGAACAGCTGATGCTTATCGTAAATTTGAGGCGTTTCAAGGTTTGCTTTGGATCCGCAGAAGTAAACTTTTCCTTTGCTGGCTAAGAATTCTGCTTGCCGCTTTATTTTTTTGTCATATTCTTTGTCCGATTCTGTCGGCTCTCCGTATATGTTTAGCTTAAAGTCTATGCCTTTCTTGTCTAGTAGCTCCGCGGCTGAAATAAGCGCTTCTAATTTTTTAACCGGAGAAATCCTGCCTAAATACAATATTGTGTTTCCCTTTTTAGCGCCGTAAGGACCGGGCGCTTTTTGAAAAATTTCTGTATTTATGCCAGCCGGCATTTGAATTGACTTTTTTGATTTAGCCGTAAAAGCAAAAGGCGAAACATAAAAAACACGATGGGATAGCGCCATAGCTAAACGAGTCATCCAATTTCCCACAGTATGGTTGTACCATAAGACAATTTTTTTGCCCCATAAGCGCCAAAATAATCCGCCTAAAACAACATATTCTTTGTTCATATGGACAAAAACTTTATCATAATTTTTCCTTTCTTGCCAAATGTATTTATAAAACCTATATAAATATAATGCGAATCTACGAATTATGTGCAAATACCGCAAATTCGAATAATGTGAATATATTAATTTTTCCTTACCCAAACTTAATACTTTCACATTCTCCGGCAAATCACACTCCCCTTTCTGCAAGCAAATAACAATTATGCTTTCGCAATGCTTAGCAAATTCAGCAATCCAGCCATGCATAAAACCAAGCACATTATCTCTTATGTCCACCTTTTGCGTTGTTATCAATAATTTCATAAAATTATTTTATACAAAATGCGATATAACCGCTAGTCTGCTTGCTTGCTTGCTTGCCTAATAATTTATCCAACCAATCAAACATCTTTGTCTTTTTTGAAAATAAAGGAAACAAATTCATGACCGTTGATAAAGCCCCCCTTACATTTTGAATTTCAACTTTGCTGAAATCTCTTGTCAAATACTCCATACCGTCGTAGGTAAAGCGGTAAAAATCCTTGTAATATCCTTTCATAGGATGATAGTAGTACAAAAATGGAACATAAATCATGCAATAGCCGCCGGGCTTTAAAGCCCTGTGCATCTCTTTAACCGCTTTCTGCGGCTCTTCCACGTGCTCTAAAACCGCGAAGCAGATAATTGCATCAACGCTGTTATCATCCAGGGGCAATTTATGAATATCGCCTACTATATCAGGATTATAATCGCCTGTTTTGTCTAAAATCTTATAATCCACTTGATTAAGATAATCTTTGATCCATAAATTTTTCTTGTCTATGCGATTATTTCTGTTCTCGTCAATGCGCAAGCCGCCGCCGATATCAATGATATATTTTTTTTCTTGAAATATTTTTTTCAATTTTTTTTGGGAAAAATCATTCCATGGATTATTCATAATTTTTTAAAGCCATTTGCCATGACTTTTTATATAAATTTAAAATTTCTTCCTTGCTTGGCAAATTTAATACTGCCTGCCTTGCATTATTTCCTAATTTTTCTCTTAATTCTTGATCTTTTTTAAATTTTATCATGCTTTCTTCTAATTTCTTTTGATCACCTATTGGAATTACTATCCCGCTTTTATTATCTTTAATAAGCTCTTCGGCAGAACCAACATTTGTCATAATAATCGGCAAAGAAAAAGAAGCTGCTTCAACAATAACTAAAGGCCAGCCCTCGCTATTTGATGTTAATAAAAATACATCTGCTTGGCTGTAAAATTTATCCAAATTATCCTGCCATCCCCACAACTTCACATTTTTCTCTAAACCCAAATTTCTAATTTCTAATTTCAAATTTCTCTTTTCGTTTCCCTCTCCCATAATCCATAATTCAATATTATTATATTTTTTTAACAATTCAGCAAACGCCCTAATCTGCATCTCAATATTTTTCACCGGCACCAACCTCCCCACAGTCAAAAAAATAAATTTATTATTTCTTTGCTCCTTTTCCAGATTTCCAATTTCTCCCGATATACATTGGGACAAATTTCTAACATCAACATATATCGGCACAACAGTAATCTTATCTTCTTTAACTCCAAACTCATCCATCAATCGTTTCTTTAACCTTTGGCTAACGGTTCTGATTGAATTCGCACGCGGCAAAACAAATTTAGCGGCCATCTTTCTTAATCCTTTATATTTTTCAAAACCATGAACCTGAATTTCTAATCCAATTTTAAATTTTTTTGCCAGCAGCCAGCCGATTAAAGCAAGATAATATTGATCTTGAACAGTGATTAAATCCCAGCCAGAGGCTGGTCCGCCTTTGGCGGAAAGCTTTTCTTGTTTTATTAATTTTTTAGCCAAACCAAAAGTCTTGAACAGTCTTAAGATTTTATTAGCTGCGCCTGCGCCATAAATTTGAACTTTTTCAGACAAGCCAACTTCTTGATCTTCTCCGCTTGGAACTATTACTGTGTATTTTTTAACTAAATTTCCATACTCAGCAGTTCTCTTTGCCAAAGCTGATTTTTTATTTAAAACTGAATTGTCTAAACCAAGAGATAGAATTTTCATATTTTTCTAGGCCTAAAGGCCGGTAGAATTATTTAGTAACAAATCTCTTTGCCAGCTTAAACTCAATTGGAAAAAAGAAAAATTTTAATTTCCAGCGCAATTTGCACAGCAGGACAAAGCATAGTTTTATTAATTTTTGCGCTTTTACGCTTGAACCCATAGCGCTTTTAATGCTATGAGCGCCAAACCTGACATAAGCTTCCATTGATTCAACAAAATTTTTATCTTTAACCCAAGGAAAATTCTGCACAGTTAAATAATTTAGTTCATCTTTCACTAAATCTGCCCATTCATTTAATGATTGCGGGTCTTGCCAGCCAGCTTGCAAACATTCTTCATACAAAGGCGATCCCGGATAAGGCCGAAAAGCTTGGGGTCCTAAAATTTGAATCTTGTCACTTAATTTAACAAGTTGATCAATTAATTTCAGGGTTGCCATCATCTCTTGTTTGGTCTCGCCCGGCAAGCCAATCATAAAAGAATATTGCGGAATAATATTATGTTTTAAGCTCATCTTAGCTGATCTAATCACATCTTCAGGAGAAATATCTTTTTTTATTTTAGTTAAAATTCTTGGACAGCCGGATTCAGCGCCAAATGATAATAAATAACAACCCGAGGCGCGCAACTTTGACATAAAATTATCATCAATCATGCCGTTTCGGATATAATTGCATCGCACAGTTGTTTCCCATGGAATCACTAAATCACGCTCAATCATACCATTAATAATTATTTTGGCTCGGTTAATATCAACAAAAAAATTCTCATCCCAAAATCTAAGTTTTTTTCCTTTGAAATATAGCTTATCTTTTATAATTTCTAAATCTTGCAAAACTTGTTCAGCGGTTCTTGGCCGCCATTTATTTTTTAAAATAGCGTTAATGCAAAAAGTGCAGCGATGCGGACAGCCGCGGGAAGTTAAAGAAGGCACAAGACACAAACTGTTTAAAATTTCCTTTGGCTCTAAATCCCAGTTGAACAGCGGCATTAAGGATGGATTATGCAATGGCCTTAATGGGTTAATTATTGTTTGATCATCTTTTATATAAGCAATGCCTTTTATTTCAGATAAATTTCTGCCGCTCATAATTTCATAAAAAGTAATCTCGCCTTCGCCAACGCAAACAATATCAACCAAAGGGCTAATTATAGTTTGTTTTATAAACAAAGTTGGGTGAACGCCTCCCCAGACAATTTTACACTTTGGATTATTTTCTTTAATAATTCTGCTAATATCTAAAGCTTTAGCAATCTGCATAGTCATTACAGAAATTCCGGCGTAATCGCACTCCTTGGCTTTTGCCTTAATCAAATCAAGATAATTTTTTTGCCTAACACCGTCAATAATTTCAACAGGCACATCTTTTGAATTCAAATAAGTTGCGATACTTAATAAGCCAACAGAAACAGAACTGTCATAATTTTCTTTGGCAATATTAAAGGGTGGGTTAATTAGTAGCGCTTTATTCATAGTAAACTTCTTTTAATGTTTTTACAGTTTCTTTAACAGTGTTGTCCCAATTAAATTTCTCAAGTTTCTTCTTGGCATTATTTGACAAATTTTGAACTGATTGTTGATTGGTTAAAATTTTTGTTGCCGCTTCCAGTAATTCTTCCTGATTATTATAATTAACCAATAAACCATTTTTACCATTATCAATAACCTCTGGATTTCCGCCTATATTAGTAGTTACAATTGGCGTCCTCGCTCTCATTGCCTCTAATAAAGTATGCGACAAACCTTCATAATTCGTATTTAGAATAAATAAATCAGCTACTTTAAAATAATTTAATATTTCATTATGATTAACCTTGCCTAAAAAATGAACACTGCTTTCAACTTTAAATTTGCTAGCCAACTGTTTTAGATTGTTCAATTCCTGCCCTTGGCCTAAAACTAAAAAATTAATATCACCAACTTTTTCTTTTAACTGCGGCAATATTTTAATAATACCATCCACCCCTTTCCACGGAGTGAGCCGGCAAGCAGTTACAACAATTTTGGCATTATTGCCGTATTTATCTTTAATATTTTCCACAGCTTGCGTATTAATGCTATTGTTATTTATAAAATCAACAGAATTATAAATAACCCTAATTTTATTTCTATCAACTCCTATTCTTTTGGCAATGCCGGCAATAAATTGGCTCACCGCAATAATTCTATCGGCTCCAATTAATATTTTTCCTCTTCGCTTCTTTAACTTTTCAATATGGCTATTATAAATTTTTTTTTGAAAATCCACAATATAATCTTTTGTCCAGCCGCGGGAAACAGCAATCTCCCAGGCGCTATCTCCGGCAAAACGAACAATATATTTCTTGCCTAATATTCTTTTTATTAAATAAGCAAAGCGACCTACGCTATAAGTATCAGTTATATAAAGTATATCTGCCCATTTAGCTAATTTATACATCTTTAAAAAATATTTTAAATGGCGAAATATAATATTTTGGCTTTTAACAACTCTGTTTACTTCTATATCATTTTTCTGTTGTTTAATATTTGTATCAGAATAAGTAATAATTTTTACTGCAAAATTCTGCTTTATTAATGAATCAGCTAAAGCTTTTAACATTGTCGCCGGCCCGCCAATATCAGGCGGGAATATCCCAGTGGCAATTAAAATTTTTAATTTGTTGTTTTTACTTTCTTTTAGCGCTTTCTTTTTTTTCTTGAAAATCACAAATTTATAAATTAAAAAACTAGATACAGCGATAAACGCGCCCATTATTATTTGCGACACAACATAAGTCGCGTTAAATTTTCCAGCAATAACAATCTCTGGCAAAATATGCTCAACTAAAACATACATTCCTGCCGCATTAATGCATACATTGGTTGTGCCAACAGCAAAATACAATGATATCTGCTTATAAATTTTTTCTCGGCTATTATCGCGAAAAGTCCAAAATTTCTGCAAATAAAAACTAACAAAAAAAGCAACCAAAAAAGCTATGCTGGCTGACAGCAAATAATACACCTTAAATATATCAATTAGAGCGTACAGCAAAACCAAGTCCACAAAAGCGGCCGTACCCCCGGAAATGACATACTTAACATAAACTTTATGACTGTTCAGTTTTCTATAATAAGATGGATGCAGTGAACGCAAATAATTTTTAAAATTTTTATAAATTTTCATTTTTTGTCATTCCCGACACACATTATAAAATTAATTATAACTGATCGGGAATCCAGGAATCAATCGCATAAACAATGTTTTCCTGATTATTAATGCTTTATGGATTGCCAATGATTTAATAATAAAATAATAATGTGTCTCGGCAATAACATTAAAGTTTGTTGAATATTTCTTTAAATTTAATTGCAATATTGTTCCAATTATATTTCTCTTCTATTATTTTTCCTGCATTCTCAACAACCCGCCTTACTTCTTCTTTGTTTCTTTCATCTAAAATATATTTTATTTTTTCAGCAATGCTTTTTGGGTCTTTTACTTTGCAAAACCAGCCGGTTTTCCCATCTTGCAGGAAATCAGGAATGCCGCCAACCGAAGTAGCTACAACAGGTATACCGGCTACCATTGCCTCTAAAAAAGAATTGCCTAATCCTTCAGAAAGTGATGGCCGGCAAAACACATCACTTATCCATAAATACTTTGGCAGTTCCTTCTGGCTAACCTGTCCTAAAAATAATACCTTATCTTCTATCTTTAATTCTTTGGCTAACTGCCTTAATTTTTCTTCATCCGGACCAGTACCGAGTATTAGTAATTTGTAATTTGTCTGTCCCGCGCCAAATTTGTTTGGCTGCGGGATAATTTGTAATTTGGGCATTGCTTTAATTAAATCATCAACGCCATTCTTCTTCACTAAACGAGATGTAGTAATAACCACTTTTTCATTCTCTAAAATCCCTAATTCATGCTTAAAATCTGCAATCTTAAATCTTAAATCTGAAATCTTAAATCTGTCCACAGACACTCCATTCGGCACCACCTCAACCTCGCGCTTTACCCCGTTGAGCAAAGCCCGTTGTTTTAAATAATTACTTATTGCCGTAACATAATCAGCTTTTTTAAATACCAATAAATGCCACGGCTGTATAAAAATTTTGTACAGTAAATTACTGCCAAAAACATACCGCTTTAAATGCTCTTCCTCGTCGCCTTCCTGCAAAGTTAAAATCAGCTTAACTTTTGGCTTAAAAATTTTAAAAAACGCAGCCGCAATACTGGCCTGACTTGCCATAATAGGCCAGACAATATCATAATTATTTTTCTTATGCAATTTAACAGCTTTTAAAAAACCTAAAAAAGGCAGCAGTATTTTGTCTATCGTTTTACAGCCAATGCCGACGCGGTAAACATCAACATTACCGACGCGCTCCTGCTTCGGCAGCTTCCTGTCCATTCTGGCGGTAATCAATGCCCACCCGCAACTGTCAATTCTATTAGTAATTTCTTTAACCGCCACTTCGGCTCCTCCGACAAACGGAAAATAAGCTGTTGAAAAAATTAAAATTTTCTTTATATTTTTATCCATTTTTTATTGATTTTATATAATCTTCAACATTATATTTTGCTGTCCAGCCCAGCTCTCTTATTTTAGACAAGTCAATTGTTGATGATATTCTGTCTCCTTTTCTTTTGGGAAGCATTTTTATTTCTCCGCCAAAAAATTTGGCGATTTCCAAAACTGAATATGTTTTTTCCATGCCAATGCAATATCCGTCACCTAATCCTTTTTCACCGGCTAAAATTGATCCTTCGATTATATCATCAATATATGTAAACGCCCTCCTTTGCGTTCCTGGAGATACAACAGTTAATGGCTTTTTGTTTTTATGCAGCCTTGAAAAAATTCCAATTAAAGTGGCATATTTACCTTGAAAAATTTCCCGGCCGCCATAAACATTGTAAAAATAAACAATAACATATGGCAGATTAAACCACTTGCCGTAATTATTAACCAATTCAGTATTATTGGCTTTACTCCAAGCATAAGGCGATTCACCCCTGCCGCCTATACTATCGCCGAATTTCGTGCTTGAGCCGGCATAAACAAGCTTTATATTATTTTTCCGGCAAAATTCTAAAACTCTTAAAGTGCCTATTATATTAAACCTTAAAACTAACTCAACATCATCAAAACTGGTTAATACTCGCGAATATTCACCCAAATGATAAACAATATCCGGAATTCTTTTAATATGCTTCTCAATATCTTTTGTTTCTCCTTTTACATATTCCACTCCATCTATATGATTATCCGCAGTGCCGTTAAAATAATTATCAAGAGACATCACATGGTTATTCTTGCCCTGCGCCAATCGCTCTATAAGATGCGAACCAATAAACCCCGCCCCACCTGTTACTAATATTTTTTTATTATTTTTTATTTTATATTCATTACTCATAAAAATAAATCAAAAATCTTCAATCTTAAATCTAAAATCAACCCAGTCCCATTTCCTTTTTATAACCCTCCAGCCATTCCGGCAATTCCACGGTCGGCTCCCAGCCAAGCAATTCTTTTGCCAAACTATTATCAGCCAAAGTTTCTTTTGGCTCAATCCTTGGGCCGATATTTTTTACCGGTCCGCCAATCATTTTGGCTAATTCATTAACACTGTAATTTTTGCCGCGTCCAATATTTATAACTTCTCCTTTGCCAACCTTATCGCTTGCCGCGGCTAAAATATTTGCCTTGACCGCGTCAATAACACTGGTAAAATCCCGCCTTTGCTCCCCATCGTTTGTTATAGTCATTGGCTCGTTGTTTTTTCTTTGCCTGACAAAAATGCCCATTACCAAGCAATACGCACCTTGCAAAAGCTGCCTTTTGCCGTAAATATTAAAATACCGCAGACTTACAGTTGACAGGCCGTAAATTTCACTAAACAAGCGGCAATATAATTCACCAACATATTTTTGCAAGCCATAAGGGCTTAAAGGATGCGCGGGCATGTCTTCGCGCAAAGGCATTTTTTCCTGATCGCCATAAGCCGAAGAAGAAGCGCTGTACACGACTTTTTTTACATTTGCATCCTTGGCTGCTGTTAAAACATTAAGGGTTCCGTTTAAATTTATGTCATTGGCAGTAATCGGATCCGCTATTGACGGCTGGACCCGGGCAAAAGCCGCCAAATGAAAAACATAATCAACGCTCTTAAACAACGGTTTGATTTTCTCCAAATCCCTGATGTCAACTTCATAAAATTCAGCATCAGAGTTTAAATTTTCTTTTCTGCCGGTTGATAAATTATCAATAATTATTACTTCATCGCCTCTCTTGATTAATTCATCAACTAAATTAGAGCCAATAAACCCGGCTCCACCCGTGACTAAACATTTTGGCATAATATTTTCTTTAATTGTTATTCTTTAAATTTTTTATTATTTCCTCTCCGTAAACTCCTGCCAACAAATCTAAATCTTTTTTTGATTTTAACAATAAATCTATATTTTTGTTTTCCATAGCTTTTAAAAAATCAACTCCAAATTTATCTCCAATTTCTTTTTCATACATTTCCTTAAAAGCCACAAAATCTTTTATAAAACAATGGCCTCCGGCGCCCCTGCCTGTCTTATGAATTGGCTCTAAATGCAATTCATAAAATGGCAATTTTCTTTTAGCCTCTCCTCCTGATGTTCCGCTCTTATGAACTGGGTTTAAATGGCTTGAGCCAATCCTTGGATCACCTGCCAAACCGTCTCTAATCACTTCCCATTTGCAATTATTTTTTACTGCTAAATCATAAAGCATATTAATAAATACTACTTTAACATAAAACCAATTATTTCCGCCGTATTTAATAAATTCGGCTTCTTTAGCATTAGTAACAAGTTCAAATGGAGCTTTTGGCAAAATTGATAAAATTAATTTTGCTTTTTCTTGATATTCATCATTATCAATAGGCATTCCAATAATATTTCTATTGGGATTAGCAGCGTCATATGCCGCTGTTGCTTCAGTTAAAAATTCAGGAGAATGAAAAACAAAAACATCAGAATTTTCCTCCTGAATTCTTTCCGTAGTGCCTGGTAATAATGTTGATTTTATAACTGCAATTTTGTTTTCCCCGACTAACTTAATTGCCTTCCTTAAAATTTCATTATTAAAACCCTCAGGAGTAGTTGGTGTTGGAACAGCAATAAATACTATATCGCATTCTTTAATTTGATCCTTATTATCGCAATAAGGTTTTTCCAGCCCATAACGGACAACATTATATCCCCTTTCCTCAAAATTATCAGCGTAATTTTTGCCAATCCATCCTTGTCCGATAAAACCAATTTTTTTATTATTTTTCATAATTTTTTGTTATTAAAAACATAAATGCTAAATTTTACTAACTTAGCGGGACTTGATTTTTGATAATCTATAAGTTATTATTAAATAAAATGGATAATAAGTCAAACTCGGCTGCATAACTCATAATGCTTAAAAAAATTACGAATGTGCTTTAATATGGATAAAATAAACAACAAAAAAACAATTTTATATCTTGTCACACAATCCGAATTAGGCGGCGCCCAGCGTTATGTTTTTGATTTGGCAACAAATTTAAGTCAAGAATTTAATATTTCAGTTGCTTTTGGCGAACAAGGCAAGCAAGGCGAATTAGCAAAACAACTCAAACAGGCCAACATTAAATATTATGTTATTCCGCATCTTAAACGCGCTATCTCGCCTATTAATGACCTTAAAGCGCTAATTGAAATTATTAAGCTGATCAAAAAACTAAAACCAGACATCATCCACCTCAACAGCTCCAAGGTCTCTATTTTAGGTTCAATAGCCACGATATTTTTTAAATTGAAAATCGAAAATCGGCAATCTAAAATCATCTACACTGTTCACGGCTGGGTCTTTAACGAACCAATGCCAAAATGGAAAAAACTTTTTTATAAATACGCTGAAAAATTTACCGCCATATTCAAAGACAAAATTATCTGCGTTTCTGAATTTGACAGGCAAACGGCTATTAAAGAAAAAATTTGCAATCCAAAAAAATTAACAACAATCCATAACGGCATAGAACAAATTAATTTTTTATCCAAAGAAGAAGCCCGGCAAAACCTCACCCCCCAACCCCCTTTCACCTCACCCCTAGCCCCTCTCCTAATTAGGAGAGGGGAACTAAAGGGGAGAGGTCGGAGAAGGGGCGAAGGGGGTGAGGTTTTAATCGGCACCATCGCCAATCTCTACCCAACCAAAGGCCTTGAATACCTAATTCAAGCAATCTATATACTAATTACAAATTACCAATTACCAATTACAACAATCATTATTGGCGAAGGCGAGGAAAGAAAAAATCTAGAAGATTTAATTGGCCAGCTTAATCTAAAAAGCAATGTTATTTTAACCGGCAAAATTAATAATGCGGCCGAACTTCTGCCTGCTTTTAATATTTATGTCTGCTCATCAGTTAAAGAGGGTTTGTCTTACACTATTATAGAAGCAATGCAAGCTGGTCTGCCAATTGTAGCTACCAAGGTTGGCGGCAACAAAGAATTAATTGAAGATAATAAAACAGGGTTCTTGGTTGAAGCCAAAAACCCGCAAATGTTAGCGAAAAAAATACAAAAATTAATTAATAACCCTGAACTTCAACAAAAATTGGGCGCAAACGCCAAACAAAAAACGCGGGAAAAATTCAGTTTAGAGAGAATGATTAATAAAACAAAAAATGTATATATTTCTCGCTCCGGCAGAGTCTCCTGACCGCGTGCCGCCTAAAGCTTCAGCGGTGGCGCAAATGGACTCTGCCGCTGTGGCAATGGCGCACGGCATCAGAGTCCGCTGCGGCGAGACTCTGACGAAGCGAAAACGGGGTAAATAAAACAAGGAAGGCGACCCCGCCGTTCGCGAACGGCGGGGTCGCCTTCCTTGTTTTTTTATCTCAACTTTTTAATAAACTCCTCAACCGCGTCTTTCATGCTTGGGTCTATTTCAGCTGATTTCTGAGCTGCTTGTATTGCCTTGTCATTCTCGCCGATCTGCGCGTAAACTTTGGCTAAGCTAATCCAGACTTTAACATTATCTTTCTCTAAAACAGACAATTTTTCATAAAGCTTAATGGCTTTTTGCCAATCATTTTTTTCCGCGTAATGATTAATCAAACCCTTAATATAATCAGCCGGAGCCAAAAGCCCTGCGCCGCCTTTGTCTAAACATTGGCCCATTGCCTTATATCCCTCTTCCTCCTGCTTAAACACAAAATAATACCTGGCTAAATTGCAATAACTGTCATAATATTTCTCATTAAGCCCAACAGCATACTGCAATGTTTCAATTGCTTTTTCCTGCTCATTGCGGATTGCTAAAATTTGCGCTTTAATATAATAAATCGGTATTCTGCCCGGACTGGCTTCTATTGATTTATTTATTGCTTCCATCGCCCTGTCAGAGTAATAATAAAATTTTCCCTGATCGTCTTGATTAAACCTTGCGGTAATATTTAAAATCTGCGCCAATTGCATTTGCATTAAACTGTCTTGCTGATTATATTTAATATTTTTCTCAGCCAATTCAACTGCGTAATCCAAAATTTCCTGAGCTTTTTGCTTGTCAATATTATTAAGTGAGTTTGATCTAGAGGCAATAGCGCGAATTAAACTATCCCTGCTATCCCTGTCTAAAACCGTATTATAACTCAAAGCTTTCTTATAAATCTCCGCTCCGCTAATAACATTACCTTGAGCAAAAGCAATTTGGCCGTCAATCGTGCCTTTAAGCATTTTTAACGGCTTGATATTATATTGAAACATTATTATTAACATTATCAAACCAGCCCCGACTAAAGTATAAATCTCTTTATTACTAAGAGGTATATTAAGAGGCGAAGCCTCTCTTAAAGAGGCTTCGCCTCTTTCTTCAGAGCTTAACCAATAAATATATCCAAGCATCACCATTAAAGAGATATAAGTTACCAAAGAATCAAAAACCGCTAAATTTTGGACAAAATAAGCGATTATTAAACATATCAGCAATATAAAATCATACTGGCCGATTTTATCTTTTCTGTATCCCTTAACCAAACAAAAACCTGCGGCTGCAAAAATTGATAAATAAGTTAATAAGCCAATAATGCCTGTGGTTGAAGCAATGTCAATAATATTATTATGCGCTCTGTCAAAATATGTTTCCGCGCGGGTATAGTCATAAAATGAAGGGTCAAAATATTTGTCAAAAGTAATCGCGTAATTTCCATGCCCTGTGCCAAGAATAGCATGGTTTGGAAAATCCTTTATAGCCGCCTTCCATGATATAAGCCGTGTTTGAAAAGTAACCGCCTGGGAAGAAATTTGAGTCATTGTTCTTAAAATTGAGCTGTTTTTCACAATTTGGCTTTGCGGATAAACAAAAACCAATGAAACTAAAACCGCGAAAATAATCGCAACTAACGAGCTGTAAATTTTAATTTTTTTGCTTTTGTTTAATATTACAAAAAGTAATAGAGCCGCCATAATGCCAGCGCCCAGCCCAACATAAGCTCCGCGGGTATGCGTCATTTTAAAAATTGAAAGCATTATAAATATCGCGATTAAATACAGTGATCCGACAATTAAGCCCTTTTGATTTTTAAAACTAAAATTATCGCGAAAAGTTCTAAAATACAAAATCAGCGCGAAAAAAATATTAAAAATAACATATCCGCTCACATAAGCTGTATTGCCTATGGTGCTATAATGCATATCTTTTATCTGCCCGTAAAGGCAAACTATAACAGCGGCTGCCACTGACACTATGAATAAATTGCGCCAGTCCTCCCATTTGCGGAAAACAGTAATTATAATAAAATAAAAAATTAGAAAATGCAGCAAGTGAAAAATTCCCAGCATTCTTTCAATGTCCCCCCAAAAGCTTAAATTAAAGTCAACAGTAACAAAACAGGATAATAGCATAGCCGCGAAAAACCCGATCAAGCCAATAGAAATCCAGCTCTTTTTCGGCCTGTATTCCGGGTATTTAATTATAAAAGCCAGCCAAAAAACAAATAAAATCTCTATTAAAATATTAAAAGAGATCTGCTTTGAAGTAATAAATGGAAAAAGCAAATTTTTAAACACTAAAAAAACAGAGATGAATGATAAATAAACTCCTGTTTTAAGAATTGTTAGATAAATTTTTTGAGACATAATTATAAAACCCAGCTTATCAGCCCTATTGAAATTTATAATTTTTCTGGCCTATATTCAAAATGCTTGTAAGGCTAAATTTCCGCCTCGTCAGAGTCTCACGAAGTGGACTCTGACGGTAGCGCCAGAACATCATCAGAGCGGCAGAGTCCCTTACAGGAGACTCTGCCGGAGCAGTGGAAAACCCCAGTTGGTATGTCCACAAAATTATCAACTTTTCAACCTCACCCAAACCCTCTTTGGCAAGAAGAGGGGATTTTTGTTATAATTAAAATATATTAGTTCCATTTATTCCATAAATTAAAGTTATTATGAAATTATTAAAATTTACTTTAATTATACTTTTAGCAACATATTTAGTTATAGCTTTGTATTATTATTTTCTGCAAAAGGAATTTATTTTTTATCCAACTAAAACCTATACTTCTCCACCTAAACACCTTGATATTGAAG
>DAOWHZ010000031.1 GCA_030641105.1 bacterium
CCAAGTTTTTGCACTTCAGCCACAATATGCTGGGCTAAAGTGGTTTTACCGCTTGCTTCAGGGCCAAAAATTTCTATAATTCTGCCTCTTGGCACGCCGCCAATGCCTAAAGCAACATCAACTGATAAACAGCCGGTTGGCACAGCGTCAACATCAGCTTTTATGGCTTCGCCGAATTTCATAATAGCGCCTTCGCCAAATCTGCTTTTAATCTGCTCCACGGCAGTCATAGCGGCTTGCATTTTTTCATCAACTGCTTTAACGGTTTCTTTTTTGGCATCATTTTGTTTGTTATCTTTATTATTTTCTGTCATAATATTTGTTCTCCCACAAATCTACAAATCCTTTACAAATTTACAAATACTATATCAAATATTTTTATTGATATTTGTAAATTTGTAAAGGATTTGTAGATTTGTGGGAATAATAAAAAAGGTTAATTTATAACCTCCTTGTATGTTTTATCTTAAATGATTTTAAATTAAATTGCAATAGGTGTTAGAAATTAGAAATTAGAAATTAGAAATTTGGAAATTGAAAAAAATAACATGAATTAATGACCAAATTTCCAATTTCCAATTTCCAATTACTCATCTTTCACCAATACCTGCCTAATAATAGTACTATCGCGGCCGTATTTTTTACAGGCAGTAATGGTAATAATATTAATGCCGTTTTTTAGATTCACTATTTTAGAAAATCGGCCAACAGCATCACTTAGGATTTGTTCTCCATTAATAATAACCTGGGCTTCAGCCTCAGTCTCCCCGATTACCTGAATTGATTTTTTTTCGGTAGTAAAATTTTCTACGGGGCTGTAAATAAATAAGTTAGGAGGAGAAATAATTTCTTTTAAACTAAATCCAAGATAAATAAAAAAAATAACAGTAACAGCAATAATAATACTGCTTTTAACAATTTTAGGTACGGCTAAAAAATAATGCCATTTAACTATTTGTTTAGAAAACAATTTCTGTTGCCCCGGATTTTGATAAATACTTTTTTCTTGTTTAAATATTTTAACCAATTCATTATAATCCAAACCTAAAAAAACAGCATATTCCCGCAAAAAATTTTTTCCATAAACCCCGGTTGGCAATTTATTATATTCACCTTTTTCTAACAGTCCAAGATATTTATAATTAATATTTAATTTTCTAGCTATATCTTTAAGCTTTAATTTTTTTTCTTGTCTTGCTTTGTACAACTGTTCAGCCACTGATTCAGCGCCAAGCGATATATTATTGGATTTGAATTTTATCATAATAGTATTACTTAAACCAACCCGGAGTTGCCCAGTTGCCTGCTTCTGTGCCAGAAATTTCCAATGCTGTAAATACAAATTGTATTATGGCATAACTTGCGAAAACAATAACCAACCCTATAGCCGCTCCAATTAAAATCTTTTTTCCCTGTTCCACTTTTTCTTTATTGCCAGCGGAAATTAAAAATATAATTCCTCCATAAATAAAAAACAATAAAGCCACTGAACCAATAAGGCCAAAAATTCGATCATAATAATGTATAAATATTTTTATAAAATCATTTAATTCATAATCCCCACAACAATATTTACCACATTCAGTAGTTTGATTAATTGAACAATTAACGCCGTCGCAATTACAGGTTTCTATGTCTCCCATAATTGAACCTTGCGCCCAATAAATATTAGCAGAAAACAGAAAACAGAAAACAGAAAACAGGATTATAAATTTTGAGTATTTTTTTAACATAAAAATTTCTTACTTTTTACTTCTTACTTCCCCACAGTCTGCTGCACCCTGCTTGCGCCTATATTAATAGCGTCATCAATCTCTTCCTTGCCGGTTACCACATCATTAACCATCTCGCCAATAATTTTTTCCGCGGCTAAAACATCAGCTCCTCTGTACCAGCTTTTGGCTGTTAAAACCTGATCAGCAAAGACGCCAATATCAATATCATCAAGCTGTTCTTCAATTAATGAACGCAAGGCAGTTGGCTTATTAACTTTTTCCAAATAAGATTTAACATTTTCAGCCCGGCTGATAAATTGAATAAAATCCCATGCTTCATCAGAGTGCTGGCTTTTTTTGGAAACCGTTTCTACCCAATAGTTGGCAAAATTGATTATTTGTTGGTCACCTTCAATTTGCGGTAATTGAGCTGTAGAAAAATTTAATTTAGGCCCTTGAGCGCGGATTTGCGGCAGATGATAAGCATAACCAAACATTAAAGCTAATTTGCCTTGCGTAAACATATCCAGAGAATTATCCAGATCATTATTCCAGCAATAAACCTCTTTAGCTGGATTAGCAAAGTCAGTATAAAAACGCAAGGCCTCCATTCCCGGATTGTATTTTTGTTCTGAAAAGGCAGGTGGAATTTGATTAAACATTATAGAACCACGCTGATTCATCATCACAGCGCCATTTTGCATCATTAAAACAGATAAAATATCACTGTATCGCTCTATATTATTACTGCCGCCCAAAGCCACGCCTGATTGAATAATTTCTCCCTTGGTGTCTTGTCTGGTTAATTTTTTTACATTTTGTTGAAATTCCCTGTTCCAATAAGCAGGCGTTATAGTGATATTAGCATTATTTAAAAGGTCTTTATTATAATACATAGCTAAAGTATCCATAAATAACGGCAGGCCAAAAACTTGCTCTTGGCTTTCTACTTCAATTACTACATCATCATAAACTACATCAACAAATTTATCTTTAATGTCTTTTAAACTAATGCTTTTAGTGGTGCGTATTTCTGGAATAATTTCTTTTTTCATTTTACCCTTAACAACAGGGTAAGCCATGGTGATGGTAGGGGGCATTGTTTTTATTTTGCTTTGGTATTTTTTAATCCAAGTATTATGAATAGAAAAAATATCAGGTCCCCGATCCTCTGCCCAGGCTTCTAATAGCTCTTGTTCATATTCGCTGTAGCGAAGCTTTTTGTAATTAATAGTGATATTAAGATGTAACTGATTATATTTGTCAATAATTTCTGCAAAAGCATCAGGTCCGTCCCAAACCCGCCAATAATTTAATTCTATTGGCTTCATATATTGCTTTACTTTCTTTGACGTACACTTAAAGCCAAAGCCGGGCAGGATGATGATTAGTAGAGTTAGGAAGATGAGTTTGATTTTATTTTTTGTGGACATAGAATTATTGTTAAATTAGAATTGTTGTTAAATTAGTTAAATACGTTATTAGTTAAACTGGTTTTGATAGAAAATTTGACTAATTTAACTAAGAACTAATTTAACGTATTTAATTAAGAACTAATTCATTGATAATTTCATTATAGCAATTTATTAACATACAGTAAACAACTTCCACAATTTTCAATCAAACTCATTCCACCTTCGGCCTATACTGCAGTGCTTCGGCAATATGCGCTGTTAATATTTTTTCCTCGCCGGCTAAATCAGCAATGGTGCGGGCTAATTTAAGAATGCGAAAATAAGCCCGGGCAGATAAATGCATTTGGTCAACTGCATTACGCAACAAATTCATTGAGATATTATCAACCTGGCAAAATTGCTTAACTGCCTGTGAAGACATTTCTGAATTAGTAATAAAGGGGCTATCTTTAAATCTTTTTTGTTGAATTTTTCTGGCTTGTTGTATGCGCTCTTTAATGGTTTTTGAATTTTCACTTAGGGTATCTGTTGATAATTTATCAAAATTAATGCGCGGTACTTCAATATGCAAGTCAATGCGATCTAAAATTGGTCCGGATATTTTTTTCTTGTAATTAATAATTTGCCCTGGCGAACAGGTGCAATTTTTTTCATTATCCCCTAAATAGCCGCAAGGGCAGGGATTCATAGCAGCCACCAAAACAAATTTTGCTGGAAAACTTAAATTGCCGGCAGCGCGGCTAACATGAATTATGCCGTCTTCTAAAGGTTGGCGCAGATTTTCTAAAACCTGGCGGGGAAATTCTGAAAATTCATCTAAAAATAAAACACCGCGATGAGCTAAAGAAATTTCACCTGGTTTAGGCCAGGTGCCTCCGCCAACTAAAGCAACGCCTGAAGCCGTGTGATGCGGGGAACGAAAAGGGCGGCTGGTTAGCAAAGAAGCGCCGGCTGTTAATTCGCCAGCTACGCTATAGATTTTTGTTAATTCCAAGGCCTCTTCTAGGGTTAAATCAGGCAGAATTGAGGGCATGGTGCGGGCAATTAAAGTTTTACCCGATCCCGGAGGTCCTGTCATAAGCATGTTATGAGCTCCAGCCGCAGCGATTTCCATGGCTCTTTTAACATGCTCCTGGCCCTTAATATGAGCCATGTCAGATAGTATTTTTGTATTAGAAAAATCAAATTTTTTGTAAGGAGTCGGCTCAATTAATTCTCTTTTATTTAAATGTTCAACCAACTGTTTTAAATTATTTACCGGCACAATTTCAATACCCTTAACTAATTTAGCTTCAGCCGCGTTTTCTTCCGGCACATAGATAGTTTTAATTTTTTCTTGGCCGGCTTTTATAGCAATTGGCAGGATTCCATTAATTGGCCTGACATGGCCGCTTAAAGCTAA
>DAOWHZ010000015.1 GCA_030641105.1 bacterium
TAGAGGGAGTTAATATTAAGATTAATTTTAAGCCGCCTGATTATGTTGTGGAATGGATTTATGACAGAGAAAATAATGACTATGTCCGTTATTTAACAGGACAAAGGCATAAAGATATTGACGGAGAAGAAATCAGGGTTAAAAATGTTGTAATCGCGATTATTGACGCTGAAGTGATTGATGATGAACTGCGGCTTAAGATGGATCATATTGGCGAGGGCAAGGCAGCGGTTTGCTTGGATGGCCAGTGCAGGGAAGGAAAATGGCGCAAAAAAACAGGTTCAAGCAGAACTCGTTTTTATAATGAAGCAGGAGAAGAGTTTGAATTTAATGCCGGAACGACTTGGATAGAAGTAGTAAGACCGGAGAGGGAAGTGAGTTTTTAATTTAAGATTTTAGATTGAAGATTGAAGATTGATTGATACTAATCTATTATAACCGTGAATATCTTTTTTTATTATAATTTTTGCTTGTGGTAGCGTTTTTTTAATGAGGTTTTTTATTTTTACAAATTGATTAGGATCTATCTCAATTAAAATTTTCAATTGACAATTAACAATTGACAATCTCTGGATTTGTTTGAATAGTTGGCGGTAATATTTTAGGCCATCTGGTCCGGCGCCTAATGCAAGCTTGGGCTCGTGTTTAATTGAAGGTGAGTTTTTTATTTGGGCTGGAGTTAGGTAGGGGAGGTTGGCAGTGATAATGATTTCAGATTTAAGATTGAAGATTTTAGATTTATTAATTATTGGTTTGAGTAAGTTGCCTTGTAGAAAGGTTATTTTTTTATCTACTTTGTGCAATTTGGCGTTTTTGCGGGCGATGGTAAGGGCGGAGGAGGAAATATCGGTGGCAAAGAATTTTAGATTTAAGATTTTAGATTTTAGATTTAATTTTTTTGCCAGAGTAATTATAATACAACCGCTGCCTGTGCCTACATCTATAATACATAAAGAGGCGAAACCTCTCATAAGAGGTTTCGCCTCTTTTAGCGCTTTGCCAACCATTAATTCAGTTTCCGGGCGTGGTATTAAAACATTCTTGTTAACATAAAAATCCAAGCCGTAAAATTCTTTATGGCCGGTGATGTAGGCCACTGGTTTGCCTTTGGCTTTTTTGGTAATTTGTAATTTGTAATTTGTAATTTGGGTTTTGGTAAGTTGTTTTTCCGGATGAGCCAATATGTATTCTCTTGGTTTTTTTAAAATATAAGATAATAAAATTTCCGCGTCTAAGTGCGGAGTTGGGATTTTATTTTTTTGCAGTTTTTGTATGCCACTATTTAGGGCCTGATTTATTGTCATAGGTGTTTGAAAGCGTTACGCGTTATGCGTTATGTGATAACGCTTCAATAATCCCGCTAATCTCTCCGTCCATAATCCTGTCAATAGAATGCCATGATTTTTTTATTCTATGGTCTGTTATCCTATCCTGCGGAAAATTATAAGTTCGTATTTTTTCACTGCGATCTCCAGTGCCGATTTGCTGTTTGCGCTCTGCTGATTCTTTTTTTTGCTTTTCTTCTTCAATATGCGCCAAAAGCCGCGAGCGCAGGATTTGCATGGCCTTGTCTTTGTTTTGGTGCTGGGATTTTTGGTCTTGGCAGGAAACAACTAAATTGGTTGGCAAATGCGTAATTCGGACAGCAGAGTAAGTTGTATTTACGCTTTGGCCGCCAGGGCCTGATGAACAAAAAGTGTCAATTTTTATATCCTGCGGCTTTATTTCCAAATCAACTTCTTTAGCTTCTGGAAAAACTGCAACTGTTACAGCAGAAGTATGAATCCGTCCTGATTTTTCTGTTTCCGGAATTCTTTGCACTCTGTGCGTGCCTCGCTCGTGTTTTAATTTGCCATAAACTCCTTTGCCTTGAATTTCAAAAATTATTTCTTTAAATCCGCCGATTTCAATACGGCTGGAGTTTAAAATTTCCAATTTCCAGCCCTGCTTTTCCGCAAATTGGGAATACATGCGGAACAGATCAGCCGCAAATAAAGCCGATTCATCTCCTCCTGTTCCGGCGCGAATTTCCATAATAATATTTTTTTTATCCATTGGATCAGCCGGATGAAGCTCTGCTTCAATTTTGGCCTGCAATTTTTCATATTGTTTTTGCAATTCCGGCAATTCTTGCTCAGCCATAGCTTTTAATTCTATATCAGTTTCTTTGGTGATTATTTCTTTGTTTTGCTTTATATTATTTTCAATTTTTTCCAATTGTAAAATCATCTCAATTATTTCCTTGAGTTCAGCATGCTGGCTGGAAATATTTTTTAGTTTTTTGTGGTCACTGATAATAGCCGGATCAGCTAACTGTTTTTCCAGCTGGTTGAATTTTCGTTTAATTTTTTGATACATAAAAATAATGCAAATCTGCAAATTATATGCGAATACTGCAAATTACTAATAATGCGAATTAAATTTATATAATAAAACAGTTATTCCGCATTGTGTAATATTATTATAATTATACCACACAAAAAAGAATAACTGTTTTATTGAGTAGTTATTTTTTGCTTATTTTTTTCTTGCCGGCTTTTTTGATTCCGGATTGAGTTTTTACTTTAACTTCCTTTTTAGCTCTAATTTTGGCTTGCGCGGCCCTTTTTACTTTTTTGCCTTTGCGGGCAGCAGCAGCTTTTTTCTTAGCATCAACTCTGGCTTGGAATTTTTCAACACGACGCGCTGAATCAACTAATTTTTGCTTGCCGGTATAAAAAGGATGGCACATTGAACATAGCTCAACTTTTAATTCTTTTTGAGTTGAACCTGTTGTAAAACTATTGCCGCAAGCGCAAATAACTTTGGCATTTGAGTAATATGTTGGGTGAATTTCTTTTTTCATAAATAAAATAAGGTAAATATAAGAGATAAAAATATGTTGCGATATGCAACATTATAATGTTAGCACAGGATTGAAATTTTGGCAAGAGCGTGTGTGATTGAGCGTGTGTGATTGCAAAAAATTTGACAAAATAAAAATAATATTATAATCTTATTGTAGCTTGACATAGCTTATTTTATTTTAAGCTATGTTAAATTAAATAAATTAATAAATTTAATAAACTAAATAATCTCTACATACTCCAGATATTTTCCTTCTCAATTTTATTTGGGCGCTGGAGTAGGGGTTAAAAAGGAAAAACATTATGAAAATTCCAACTATTGAAGAGATGCTTAAGGCAGGAATGCACTTTGGGCATCGCACAAGTAAATGGCACCCTAAAATGGAGCCTTTTATTTTTACATCAAGAAAAGGTGTTCATATTATTGATTTGGCAAAAACAAAAAAAAAGTTAGAGCAGGCCCTGAATTTTATTCAACAGTCAATTAAGGAAGGTAAAATCATTTTGTTTGTCGGCACCAAGATGCAGGTTAAAAAACCACTTAAAAGAATTGCTGATGAAACTGGAATGCCTTATGTTAGTGAACGATGGTTAGGCGGCACCCTGACTAATTTTTTTGTAATTAAAAATTTGATTAAAAAATACAAAGACTTATTAGAAAGAAAACAAACTGGTAAATTGGAAAAATATACTAAAAAGGAAAGACATGATTTTGATCAAGAGATTGCTAAATTAGAGATAAAAGTAGGCGGTTTAGTTAATTTAACAAAAATTCCTGATATACTGTTTATCTGGGATATTAAAAAAGAAAAAACCGCTTTAATTGAAGCTAACAAGAAAGATATTCCAGTTATTGCGATTTGTGATACTAATGTTAACCCAGAAAGAGTTGATTATATTATTCCAGCCAATGATGATGCGACTAAAGGGGTTAAACTAGTTTTGAGAGCGGTTAAAGAGGCGGTGGAAGAGGGGAAGGAGTTAAGTAAGAATTAATATTATATCCCACAAATCAACAAATCCTCTCACAAATTTACAAATATATTATTCGTGTTATTTCATATTTGTAGATTTGTGAATAGATTTGTTGATTTGTGGGAGTCAAATAAAGCTATGCAACAAATAAAACAATTACGTGAAAAAACCGGCGCTGGAATCGTTGATTGTAAACAAGCCATAGAAGAAGCTGGCAATGATATTGAAAAAGCCGTGGAAATTTTAAGAAAAAAGGGCATTGCTAAAGCTGCAAAGCGAAGCAGTCGTGAGGCCAAAGAAGGCGTTATTGTTGTTGATGTTAATAAGCAAGCCGATGAAGGCTATATTTCAGAGGTGAATTCTGAAACTGATTTTGTGGCCCGTAATGAAAAATTTCAGCAATTCACTCAAAAAATTTTAGAAATTATTAAGAAAAATAAGCCGAAAAGCAAGGAAGAGCTGATGAACTTGACAATGGATAATGGCACGGTTAAAGAGAATTTAGATAATTTAAGCGGTACAATCGGCGAAAAATTAGATATTAAAAGATATGAAATATTATCAGGGCAAACCATAGCCGCCTACTCGCATATGGGAGGCAGGATCGGCGTATTGGCTGTTTTAAATAAAGAGGGCGAACAAGAGCTGGCTTATAATATTGCTATGCAAATTGCCGCAGTTAACCCAAGGTATATAAATCCTGATGATGTGCCTAATGAAGAAATTGAAAAAGAAAAAGAGATTTATCGTGAACAACTATTGAAAGAAGGCAAGCCAGAGAATATAATTGACAAAATATTAGAAGGTAAAATTAATAAATACTTTAAAGAAGTCTGTTTAGTAAAACAGGAATATATTAAAGATGATAAAAAATGTGTTGGTGATATTTTAGGTGATGTGAAAGTGAAAGGATTTATTAGGTATAACTTATAATCACGCAACATGTAACATGTAACACATAACAATTTTCTTTGAATTACGAAATGCCATCTTTTTGTTATTCCGAGCCCGCAGGCGAGGAATCCCTTAACCATGAAAAAAGCTTATAGCCGAGTTTAAGAGATTTCTCTCTCCGCTTCGCCCCGTTCGAAATGACAAAAGAACGTTATTTGTAGATTTGTGGGATTAAAATTATAAAAGACAAACAAATGAAAGTAGTACAGATACAATTTAATCCATGGGATAAAATATATGACTTTGATCCGGTTGATTCGGTTTTAGTGGTTGGAGATTATGTTGTAGTTAAAACTGAACTTGGCACAGAAATTGGCAAGGTGGTTGGCTTTAAAGATTTGCCCGCGCCAGCAGAGTTGAGCGAACAAGAAGTTGACAAGAAGAGAGA
>DAOWHZ010000005.1 GCA_030641105.1 bacterium
ATAGTAAATCGAAAATCGAAAATCATAAACCCCGCACCTTTTAAACAGTGCGTTTTTGATGCCATTATACAACTGTTTAAAAGGTGCGGGGTAAATCGAAAATCCAAATGGGTCGGTACCAAAGCGGTCAAATGGAGCAGACTGTAAATCTGCTGGCTTCGGCCTTCGTTGGTTCAAATCCAGCCCGGCCCACTTAAAAATAGTGATTAGGGCTTAGTTATTTAGTTAATTAGGTTTTTAATAAATTCCTAATCACTAAGTAACTAATCACTAATTAACTAAAAAATATGTCTCAAGATAACATGATAAAATTAGAGTGTACTGAATGCAAGAGGATTAATTATTTTTCCCGTAAAAATAAAAAAACTCTTAAAGATAGGTTAGAGCTTAAAAAATATTGCAAGCATTGCAAAAAGCACACTCTTCATAAAGAAACAAAGTGATTTTAGATTTTAGATTTAAGATTGCGGATTTTTGATTTATATACATTTGGCTTGCTATATGTAATTTTTTTAGATTAAATCGGCAATCGGCAATCTAAAATCTTAAATTAAAATGCGGGTGTAGTATAGTGGCAGTACAGGGGTTTCCAAAACCTCTAGCGGGGGTCCGATTCCCTCCACCCGTGCATGGAAGTAAAAGCAGGTTCATGAGAGCCTGTTTTTATGTTAACTAAGCGAATATTTTTAGCAAGTTGGGGTTGACTTTTATGCTTAATGTTTGGTATATTAAAGATAAATCAAAGCGATTCAATCGTTTTTTTATTTAAAAGGGGAAATATTGTGTTTTCTCCGCGGAGTTTATCCCGCTTGAATAGCGGGGCTACGAAAACGATTTAATTAATTTCAAAACCGCTTAATTCCAAGACCTAACTAAAATACATGAAAAAGAAAATTTTAATCATATCAGTAGTATTGCTTTTACTGGTAATATTAGCTTGTGCTTATTGGCTTAAAAGAGGTGACTCCTATTTTACTCAGCCGCCATTTCATAACTGCCATACCCAGAATGAATTTGATGATATGCATATTAAATGGATAACTTATCAAAATGAAGAATATGGTTTTGAGATAGAATATCCAAAGAAGTTAACTAGTAATAAGTATTGGACTGGTTTGCCGGAAGGATTAACTGAATCTGATGTATTAATAGCTAGTAAAATGTTTGTTAAAAATAATAACTTTTATCTTCATCAGGAATATGAATATGGTTTTGATTGGCAAAATGATCAATTTATTAAAATTGAAGATATTTGTATACCTGAGTACAGGGGTGAGGTTGAATATGGATTGCCTTGGCATATTGTTGTTTTGGATATTAATAATGAAAATGAATTGGATAAATTAATAAAGCAAAAATATGGAACGGGCTGCAGCTACCAAGAAAAATACGAAACAAATTTTTCTGGCACATACGATGTAAAAATAAAAGGCGACGGAAAAGATTTGGGCTCAACGGAGTGTCCGATAAATTATAAATATCACTTAAAGTATAATCCTGAATATAAAAAGGCCGCCTTTTGGCACACTGGCCAAGAATGTATTTTGGGTTTAAGCTTTGATGATTGTTATGATCAAAAAATTTCTGATTCTTTTCATTTTATTAACTAAAAGACAAATTATGAATAAGATTAATTTATCTGTAAATGTATGAAAAAAATTTTATTAATATCCGCCATTACTGTGATTATTGGAGTTGTATTTGCTATCAAGCCTTATTGGTTTCACTTTATGTGGGGAGCGCAACTTTTATTATTACCGCTTATAGCCGGCATATTAATGGTGCTTGTTCAAAATGAGAACAGAAGTTATAAGTTTATGCCGAAGTTGATAGCAGGTTCATTGTTGACAGGATTTGTTGGAACATTTTTTATACAACTTACGGACTATGTTATGCGCGGCCAATCCTATAACCAGTCTTTTGTCCAGTCTATGAATCCGTTTTATGTAATTGATTTATCCTTAATTCTTTCTGCTATTTGCATTTTTGGCGGATTGATCGGAATAGTAATCAGAGGAACCGCTATATTATTAACTAAAAAATCAAAGCTATGGGAAAAATAATAAAAATTATAATACCAACATTTATTGCTATAATAATTATTGGATTTTTAGTCCCTAAAGTATTTATTCGCGATATCAATGGTTTAACAGAGCAAGAAATATTTTGCGCGAAAATTAGCGCGCATCAAATACTTGAAAATCCAATTGAGCGCATGCTTATTTTAAAAACTGCTATTTCCAAAAAGGACGGCAATATATTTACAACGAATTCATACACATTTGGAGGATTGAAATATGCGACAGTGGAATTAGAATGCAATAGGCAGGCAAGAGTTGTCTGGCGCCGCTGGTTTAATCCCCCGGATTTTGTTTATTCTCATAAGGACATATCATCATATTAAAAAATAAATTTATATTCTATTTATGGAAGAAATTTTGTTTATACCAATAACATTGATTATGCTTTTTGTTGCGGGAATTTTTTCTGTATTCTTTATGTTGTTTTCGCAGATTTTTGTCCTGATTCAATGCGGGTTATTTTTATTGCGAAAGGTTGTGCCTAAAAAATTTAAAACATTCTATCAATGGGTGGTTTATATGTCGCCTGTATTGTTATGGTTATCTGTGTTTATTTCACGGCATCGCTTGACTGAAAGTTCGGATTTTAAAAAATGCTTCGCTGCCGGATTTCCTTTTGAAGTTTTTGTTTTTCCATGCGGCGCCATGGGCGGAGATTATGTGCCCGGCAGCATGTGGGCGCCGTTTTATTTAAGTTATCTGTTGTGGATAGCAGTGAGCGTATTGATGGTTTTGGCAATTTCTAAAACAAAAATGTTTAAAAGCAAAAAAGCCATGAGAATTTTGTTGGTGGTCTATATTGTGATAAATTTTTACGGGCTTGGAATGTTGCTCCTTGCTTTTGATTAAAATAATTAATTCTAATAAATAATGCTATGAAAAATATCTATCTTATTTCTATTAAATTATTCTCGCTGCATATTTTATTTGCGGGAGCATTGATCGGAGCTTACAATCTGCTGGTAAAACAAATTTTTAATGTGGAAAAACTATTTGATGTTTTATTGATTACAACAATCTTTAACGTTATTGCCTTGATAGTTTCTTTTGTTTTTGCCGTAAAGATTGTTGGAAAGAAGAACAATGAATTATTTGAAAGCAGGCATCGACTGGCACTGTTTTTCTATGTACTTAATGTTTTTCTTTTCATTTTACTGATTTTTATTTTTTTAATGATGTCTAAAGTTTTGACTGCCAGTATTTTTTTGCTTGGCAGTTGCCTTGTATTATTATATATTTATTATTATTTTTTGAGGTTAGTTTATTATATTTCATTTTTTAACAAACTGCGGAAGACTGCTATTGTTTTTGTTGTTATTTTGGCGGTTGGGTACTCGCTGGTTTTATTTTTGCCGCAGAGTAACTATAAAAAAGCGTATGGCCAGACAGAAGTAAAAGTGGATTTCACCTATTTTCACAATCTGGATTTGGATGGAATTGTGGGAAATATGGATTTGAAAGATAAAAATTCTGCCAAAGAAATGTCCGAGTTAATTAATCTGATAGCAACTGACGAGAAGCTACTGAATGAGGGTGAAAAATTGTCATATATTTTACCGACTGAAATTGAATTAGAATTACTATCTGATATGGCAAATAATAAATATTTGAGTTTTTCCCAAGAATATTTATCAAAGGAAATGAGAATAACAGGAATCATGATAGCCGTCCCCCTTAATGATTTAAGGGCTTTTTCCCGTGGAGCGGTTAAATTGGCGGAGCGGAAAAGAACAGAAGGTTTTGAAGACGAGGCGGTTGGCATATTAAATAATTTGTTGCTTGTCGGAAATCAGATGTTGAATGCTAAAAACGATACGCTTGTTACAAAGTTGGTGGGTGAGTCAATGATGCATGATGGCTTGGATGGCTTGCTTCAGATTTATGAAAATGATGATTTAAAAATTGAAATAATAGCGGACTTGGATAATGAATTGAACAACATGAGAAACGGATGCAGATTATTGCAGACTGCTGTTTTTCATATGAATAATGCAATAGTCGGTTCGTCTAAAAATACTGCTGTATTTTTTAAACATTTTGCCGCCCAGAAACATAATATCGGCAGTGATTTTGATGAGAGAATGGTTGTAAATAATAGTTCTCTAATTGGCGGGTACATTACTATCAATACCACTGACTTGGAAAAACTTTTGTTCTCTATAATGACTTTACCGATCAGGTTGCCTTTTGATTTGAATATTGGCAATAATTATATTATTTACAAAGAGATTAAAAAATTATCACAAGAATCCGGCCATGAATTATTGAATTTTTATTTTGACAATACTTATTCGGATTTTATTAGGGCAAGAGAAGAAGGCACGGAAAAGGCAGGGTTTATTTATGTAGAAATTTTTAGTAACAATATTTCTTCTGGAGTTGCCAGCTGCACTAAATTTGATCCAGAAAATAAAGTACTTATCAATAAAAAGGGAAAAAGTATCTTATTGGCAATAATAAATATTGCGTGGCTTGTTTAGATAATTATAAGCTACTAATAGCTGTTTTACTTAGATCTGGTAATAAAATTACTCCGGTGTTATACTGGAAATACGTTCTAATTTTTTTCCAACATTCGTACTTAATAAAATTAAGTAAATGCAATTTTATGTTTAAAAGAGATTGTGTCTATCAGAATTGTACAAAAGCATATAGCGTGTTTTTGTTTTTAATTTTGCTTATTTTGCTGGCCGGGTGCGCCGGGAAAATGGCAAGGTTTGAAAAGCCAGACATTAAAGATGACTTTTGCGGGCCAATTATGGATTACAGATATTGCAAATGCGCTTTTCATAATGAGTTTTGCGATGAACTTGGAATTTCCAGCAATACATCAAATGTTTATGTGAGAAATGAATATAATAGATGGGTAGCGCATTTATTAAAACAATTTGAAAAAGACTGCAAAGCAGGCGGAGGAATATTTCATCCTAAATATAAATGCGAATACTGCCAGCATCCTTACATTAAACAAGGGAATAAATGCGTGGATTCTGGCGAGAAAGAAGAAAGCGAAGAAGAAAAATCAGAAGAAACTGGCTTTAAGCCAGATGGCCCGTTTGACCGTAATTGTAACCCAACGCCAAATTTTGAAACTGAGTGGAAAAAATATTCCCATATTGATGCGCGTATTTCACCTGAGTCAAGAAGCTGGGAGGCGAAAGGCGTGTTTCAGGCGCATGAGCAAATTTTAAGTTTAAAAGTAGAAAATTTTAAGCTTGAGCGGGATATGGAAATTGACAGGCAGATACGTTTGGAAGCCCGCGCCTACAGAGACGCTTTAGCTAGAAATATTAAGCAGAATTTAATAAAAGCCACCATCCGTTTGATTTATACAACCTATAAAACCATTGAGTCTGGATATAATGCGGGAAAATCTTTTGAAACATTTTTAACAGGCACTGAAACGTTGGCGCGAACTGGCGGATTATTAAGCACTGTTAAAACAGTTATCCCAAAAAAATCAGACATAGCGATTGATAGAACAACTGTAACGGGCAAAGTTGTAAATGTAGGAATAGAAACAGCGTATCAGGCAATGGAGGCCTTGGGCAATCCCAAAGATATCGCAATAAAATTCATGAAAGAAACCCAAAAAGTAATTGTTCCTTCGGCTGATATAACTGATGAAGAAATTGGTATTTTACGGGATCAGCATATAACAAAGCAATTTGTTGACCATGCGATAGCGGAAAGCTACAAAGACAATGCTAAAAGGCGAGCGCAAATTATAGAAAACGAAAATAAGATAAAACAGCTTGAAGCCGAAGTCGTTGCATGGGAGGGAAAAGAAAAAATTAGAGTTCAAGATATGTTAAGAAATGCTTGTCTTGAACAAAAAAAGAAATATGAAAATAATTAAAATACAATTTATTGTTTTGGCTTTTGCTTTGTTAATTAATTCTGCTTTCGCCCAAGAAGATAATAATGAAGCGGCTTTTAAAACAATTCAGTTTGGAGAATATACGGTAGAATATAGCCAAAGCGAAGAAATAAGCCAGAATCATGTTATTTATAAAAAAGGCGGTCAGATTGTGCTGTCGGTTTTTGATACTGATGAAAATAAAAAAGACGATCTGTGGCTTCGCTATAATGAAAATTTTGTTTTAGATTTAGAGGCAAGCGACACTAATGGAGACGGCCAGCCCGACACTTTTGCTGTCCTTGATTCTGAAGAGAATGTTGTTGATTTTAAAGCCCCTGATTTTGTATTAGAAAAAATTGTTCTGCCAAAAAATCCTAATCCAAAGCAAGGAGTAATACAAACAGAAGTTCGTGAGCCAGAGA
>DAOWHZ010000081.1 GCA_030641105.1 bacterium
AATTAGTTGAAGCAAAAAAAGACACAGAAATTTTTAATTATTCCAAAGGTTATATTAAATTGCCTTCGCAGATAGAGCAAAAGTCCGGAACGACTGAATATGAAAATTTGTCAGGAGCAGGGTTTGTTAAAGACACTATTATAGAATATGACACTTATTCTATTGATGAAGTAGTTAATAAGATAATGGATGAATTTTCTGTGCGTGATTGGGAGGCAAAAATTTTAAAATTGCCTGGCGGGGAGTATAAAAACAGAATCCCACCGAGAGAAGAAATTAAAAATATTATAAAAAAATCACTAAAAAGAATAGGTGTTAAAAGCGGAAGAATAAGGAGTGATAACAGGCAGAAAATTTTACAGGCATTTGGTACTTTATTAAGGAAAAAAGGCAAAACAATTGTATTTGATAGAAAAATTAGCGAGCCGATTTTATTATCCAGTAAGGATATTCAAAGAGAAAGCATATCTGTTGGAGCTGTAAAACGCGGGGCGACAGTTTTTTACTCCGATGAATTTGAAAAAGAATGTGATAACGAGCAAATTGATATTTTAAAAGATGTAATCCATGACGAAAGTTTGCCAAGAAGCGCGAGCAAAGAAATTAATCATTATTGCCTTAAAACTCCAGTTAGTTTAGTAATCACTAAGCAAGAGCCGGAGCGAAAATTTGTTGAAACAATTATAAATACAAAAGTGTGCGAAAAAATAGATGCTTGGATAAAATCACGGGACCAACATTTTTATAGCATTGAATATTCGTGGAGAAAAGGAGAGCACCCAACGCAAAACAATTTTAATCCAGATTTTTTTCTCAAATTTGGAAATAATATTGTTGTTATAGAGATAAAATCTGATGGCGATGACTCGGACGAAAATAAA
Organism: bacterium; assembly: GCA_030641105.1. Next base: position 882 of record DAOWHZ010000081.1, read on the forward strand.
GCGAAGTACCGCTGGGCAAAAAGGCATTTTGAAAATCTAAATAAAGAGTTAAGAAAGAAAAAAATTAAACAAAAATATTTTTTCCATTTTTTAAGCCCTGAAAGCTATGCTGAATTTATAGAATATTTAATAACAGGCAAATTGTTTAAAGGAGAATTTAGGAGTGTGCTTGAGGATTTGTTGGAACGCAACTAAAATTTTTAGCTTGTGGGCTAAAAGCAGAAAATGAAAAATTAGAACGCTATCCAATCTTTATGGCTATTGCTGAACATATTGGTTATGACGCCACAGGGTGCAAAGACCAAAAGAATGATCTGGATAAAATTTATGAAGAATTTAAAAAGTTTAAAGAGAAAAATTAACTTGAGGTTTTAGCGAATTAAGCTATTGCAATTTATAATATTTTGCTTTATACTTCTAAATAGGAATAAAAATTAAAGATTATTTTTAAAAACTATGCCAAATCCAAAGATAGAAAATGATCCAATTTATGCCAGAATACTAAATGAAAGAGGCGGAGCCCCTGTTTTTAGGCAGGATTTAATACGAAAAATTCAATCCAAAAAGCAAGATACAAAAATTATTACTTACATTTCGAAATATGGTCATCCAGCAGCAATGATCAATCATGATGATACAAGGCCAATTGATGATTTACTGCGCTCTATCGGAAAAACTCAAAATCTTGAACTTATGATTCATAGTTCAGGCGGTCTTTCAGAAAATGCGAAAAAGATAGTGAGAATGTGCCGGCAATATTGTCATAATTTTACAGTTATAGCGCCTGATGCCGCTAAATCTGCTGCGACAATTCTTGCTTTGGGCGCTGATAAAATTATAATGAGCGATTCTTCTGAACTCGGTCCAATTGATCCACAATTTATAATTCCTACACCGCAAGGAATGCAAGTTGTTCCTGCTTGGACGATTGTAAGAGGTTTTAAAGAAACCATAAAGGATGCAGTAGATGAAAAAAACGAAATAAAAGTAGCATATATTCCTATACTTAATAATATTAATACTGCCAAAGTAGTAGAGGCAAAAGCAGCTCTTGAAAATGCAAAAAGAATTGCAGAGGAATTTTTAAAAAATGGTATGCTAAAAAATGATCAGCGGAAAGCTGAAGTAACAGCTAAAGATCTTGCTTATGCTGAAAAATATACTCTTCATGCCCACCTTATTGACTGGCAAGAAGCGAAAAATTTACTTGGTGATAACAGTATAACATATCTAAAACCAGACGATGAGGAATGGAAGTTATATTGGGAACTTTATGTGCGTTCTGCGACATTACTACAAAATCCAGCTTTAGTAAAATTATTTGAAAGCGAGTGTAATTCTATTAATATTCAATCTTTAATAAAATAACTATATGCACAAAAAAACCAAAACAACTATTAAAAAAATTAATGAAAAAACGATAGATGAAATTCGTAAAGATTTTATTAAAATAATTCCGCAACTTCAAGAAATTCAAAAGGTTCAAAAAACTCATCAGGAAATTCAAAAAAAAGAAGCAGAAAAAAAATATCCTTATATTGATACACAGAGTTTTAGTACTGTGTAATTTTGATGTTGTTATGTATTGCTCGCTTTCCTGATGTTAGTATTTTCAGGAGCGAGCTTTATTTTTGAGTTCAGTAAGTAAAATTAAAAGTATTTATTAAAAAAGTAAAAAGCCAAAAGAATATGTGCCAATCTGGGCATAATGCATGTAGTAATTTTTTTATTATTTTAGATAAAACCTTAAAAAAGCGTTTATTTTAGCAAAAAAATGATGTAGTGGGCATGTAGTAGAACCAGTTAATTTCTTAGGAGCAATTAGGAGCAATTGGAAATTTTAGCTAAAATAAAAAATTTTTAAAGCTATAAAAATTTTATAAATATTTAGAAGCAATTATAAAAAAGTTGAAGAATGTTGAGAAAATGATTTTATAATAATAATTAGCCCTAACAACAAATCTATGAAAACCTACATTTTTAAAATAAATCTATTGCATGACAAAAAAATTTCCCGCGAAATAGAAATTACTGGCGTAACAAGCTTATACAAATTTGCCGAAGCAATTGTTAAAGCGTATGATTTTGATTTTGACCATTGCTTTGGATTTTTTAGCAAGATTGCTGAGTTTGATTATTTTGATTCAGAAAAGAAATACGAGCTTTTTACTGACTTAAAAAATCAAGGCATTGAACCAACCGGGGCAGGAAGCGTAAAGAAAACCAAAGTTGCTGATGCTTGGCAAAAGCCCGGAGACAAAATGCTGTTTTTGTTTGACTATGGCGACAACTGGCAATTTGTAGTTGAACTAAAAGATTTTGGAGCTAAAGACGCAAAGAAAAAATATCCTCGGGTATTGGCAAAAACCGGAAAAGCGCCGGAACAGTATCCTGTGTATGAATAATAATTTATCAAAAAAACTATTCAAGCGCGTAATTCCTAAATATATTAAAATATGCTATAATATAAGCGAACCCCGTTAAATATGTATCACTTATTATTTGACTGGATGAATAAACTCCGCGCCCTTTGCTGATTAAAGATTATCATAATCCACAAAAGGCACGGGATAAAGGTCGACTACTTATTAACATAAACTAACATAAAAAAATATGGGATATTATACCACTTGGCAGGAAACCTTTATTGCCTCTTTTCAAGAACTTTGGTTTAAATTTATTGCTTTTATTCCGGAATTGCTTGGCGCTTTAATAGTTCTTTTTGTTGGCTTAATTATTGCCGCAAGCTTAGGCAGTATTACTAAAAAGTTAATTAATAAAGTCAAGGTTGATTCATTGATTAGAAAAATTGGCATTACTAAGAAACTGGAAGAAGTTGGTTTAAAATTAAACTTGGCCTCCTTAACAGGCTGGATAATTAAATGGTTTTTTATTATCGTGGTTTTAGTTACAGTGGCTGATATTTTAGGCTGGCAGCAAGTAAATCAGTTTTTACAGGACGTAGCTCTTTATATTCCTAATGTATTAGTAGCGATAGCGATTTTAGTAATTGGTTTATTAGTTGCCCAGTTTGTTCATGATTTAGTGGAAAAATCAGTTAAGGCTTCGGGTGTATTGCCTGGCCAAGCCTTGCCTCTGGCAAGTATAGCCAAATGGGCGATTATTATTTTTGCTGTTATGGCTGGTTTAATGCA
>DAOWHZ010000086.1 GCA_030641105.1 bacterium
AAGCCACTGGGGATCTAATTTTAATTCTTTGGTTAAAAATTCCCAAATCCAAGCTAATTGTTCTTTTTTAAAATAATCGCCCAATGACCAATTGCCAAGCATTTCAAAGCAAGTAGTATGCCGGCTATCACCTACTTCATCAATGTCTTCAGCCCTAAAACATTTTTGCGAATTAGTTATTCGCGCGCCTTCAGGATGCTTTTCGCCTAATAAATATTGTATTAACGGCTGCATTCCAGAGCTAATAAACAAAGAAGTCGGATCATTTTCCGGAATCAAAGAAGCGCTGGAGACAATGCTATGCCCCTTGGATTTTCCTGATCCGCCTTTGGAGGAAAAAAAGTCTAAATATTTTTGTCTTAATTCTTGAGCAGTCATAATTTATGGTTAATCAGTTGCTTAGTTTTTGGTTATAAATATTTAAGATTGTATAACCGTTTAACTAATTAACTGATCAACTAACCATAAGTATATAAAATAATCCAAAATTTTGCAAGAAAAAAAGGCTGAAAATTGATTTGACTCAACTTCCAGCCTTTGATGATTCATTGTAATTTCTTGCAGGCCTTATAGACCTGCGCCATATTCCACCCAAGAAACACAGTTGCCAATATTACTAAAGGCAGTGAATATTCTGGATACGGAATAATATAGCGCTCCAAAAATTGAAAAAAAATCATCATGCCTCCTTATTTACGGTTTGGTTTATACTAAAATTTCTATTTTAACTATTTCCACCCCTTTAATTTCTATGCCTAACGCAACAGCTGCTGCGTAAGAAAGATCTACTTCGCGATCGTATTCACCATTTTCGTTTTTGGCATAAGGGCCTCTATCTTTGACTTGGCATATTATAAATTTACCATTTTCCAAATTAGTAACCCTTGCATATATGTTAAGCGGCAAATGGCGATGCGCTATTAATATTTCGTGCATATTATAAATTTCTGTGTTCGCCATTTTTCTGCCATGAAACTCTTTGCCGTACCAACTTGCTTTGCCAATATACGTCGGCCATTTCACTTCCTTAATTTTAAGTTTTTGGCCCGGGTGAATAATACATCCTAATTCCAAATCATTCCATTTCCTTACTTGATACGGCAAAACCAAATGCTTACTGGCAATCAAATTTATGCTATCTCCTTTTTTTACTAAATAAATAATTCCATTATCTGGAATTATTATTTCCGGTGGATTGATTTTTTTCTTTTTCTTTGACTGGATGACTTTTTTCTTTTTCTTTTCTTTTTCTTTTCTTTTTTCTACTCTTTGCTTCAACTCTTCAGCTTGTTTTTTAATTTCCTTTTCTATTTCCGAAATCTGTTTTTTTTGCTCAACCTCAACCCGTTCCGCAAAATCTATTGCGTATTTTATTGTCCACCCCGCAAAAGCCAAAATACACACAATACCGCAAAAAATCATAATGTTCTTTTTCATAATTCTTCTCCTTTTTTTTATTTTTTTGTAAACAACAATCAATCTAAAAACCTAATTTTTATATTAACACACTTTTAAAATCATGTCAATAGCGCGTGGTAAAAATACCTAACATTAGGTATTTTTTTAATCATTTTAATTAATCCCGTTGCTAAAAAAGAAAAAGAGCGGCCTGATTATATAATATGCGTTAAATTGTTATGCGTTATGCGTTACACAATAATAACTCCCCCGCCTAATACCTCATCGCCCTTATAAAATACCACACTTTGGCCAGGTGTAATAGCGCGTTGTGATTTAGTAAATTTTACAGCCACCGAGTGGCTCTTAAAGCCACTCGGTGGCTTTGTAATTATACATTTCATCGGCTTATGCCTATATCTAATCACTGCCTCGCAATTCAACGGCAAGGCCAGCTCTCTGCCGGCAATCCAATTAACATTTTTAGCAATCAGCTTATCACTATACAAAACCGGATCATCTCTGTCGCTTACCACATACAATGTATTAGTTTTATAATCACAACGAGCAACATAAAATGGCCCGACTCCGCCAATCTCCACTCCCCTTCTCTGCCCAATAGTATAAAGCGGCAAACCCTGATGTTCGCCCACCTTTTTGTCGTCCAGAGTTTTGATTATTCCGTGTTTTAATTTCAAGCGCTTTCTCAAAAAATCATTATGCTTAGCCTGCCTGCCCCGAGCCATGTCGCGGGGAGCCTGCCGAATGGTATCCCCTGCTAAAAAACAAACATCCTGGCTTTCTTTTTTTAAATAAGGCAATCCGGCTTTATCAGCTATTTTTTTAACCTCCGCTTTTGTATAATCACCCAAAGGAAACAAAACACGCGCCAACTGCTCCTGTGTTAAATTATAAAGAAAATACGACTGATCCTTGTCTTTATCTCTGCCACGAAATAATTTATATTTAACAGATAATTTATTATCATGTATTTCTGGAATTTGGAATTTGGAATTTGGAATTTGGAATTTATTTGGAATTTGGAATTTATTTGGAATTTGGAATTTGGAATTTGGAATTTCCCGCCTTAAGCGGGCATAGTGTCCCGTTGCTAAAAAATCCGCGCCAATTTCCCTAACTTGCTCTAATAAAAACCCAAACTTAATAATCTTATTACATTTTACGCAAGGATTAGGAGTTAAGCCCTGCGCATAGCTGTCTAAAAAATAATCAATTACTTCTTTTTTAAATTGGCTCGCAAAATTTACTGGATAAAATCTAATGCCCAATTTTTGGCAAACTCTGCGGGCTGTGGCTTCATTGTTATTTTGATCTACTCCCAATTTCATAAACATGCCAATCACTTCAAACCCGCATTTTTGCAATAAAAAAGCAGCGGCTGATGAATCAACGCCGCCGGATATTGCTATAACTACTTTTTTCTTTTCTTTGCTCATATCAAATTTATAAACAGATTAATTATGCTTTTATCTTAGTTTAAATTTAGCTTGATGTCAAAAATAAAAAACCGGCAAACTAAAATCAGTATGCCGGTTGTTATGCTTTATTGGTTTGTTTTAAAAATTTTATTGATTATGCGGCACTGTTACAGTAGCGCTGGCAGATGCGCTGTTGCCTGATGCGTCAGTGGCAGTGTAGGTGATAGTGTAAATCCTGCCTGTGCCGGTCCCTAATCTTTCCGCTCTTAGCCAAATATCTCCATTTTCATCAACCTGAATGTCGTTTTCATCGCCTTCATTCATTGTGATTAACACTAGCTCAATAATAGGATTGGGATCGCAGTTATCAACAACTATTATTTCAGGAGTGATTAAAACCATTTTATGGTTAGGCGACCAGAGTGTATCCGGACTGACCGAGAGGGATATTTCCGGTGGAATCTCGTCAGCAATAGTATTAATTGACACTATTAAGTTAGTTAGCTCGCCTTCATCCGGCACATCCGTGCCTTTTAGTTTGACTGTCCACTGGCCAGGCATTGGATTGTTTATCTGGTATGCTTCGTAAATACTGGTTAATACATGATAAACATTCAAATCTTGAGCGTTCTCTCGGTTAATCTCTGCGCCATTCGGCTGAATCAGGGATGTTTCCACATCACTGCCGCCAATAATTCTGAAAATGAACAGTTCTGTTGCCCAGTCAAAAATATTAAATGTTTTTTCAAATGGCTTTTCCTGCCCAATAATCATTTCTTGTTCATAGATGATTTCTTCGCCTTGAAATAATTGATTAAATAACCGCTGGATTTCAGTTTCTGAAAGGGCGCGGTTGTAGATGCGAATATCGTCAATAATGCCATTAAAGAAGTGTGCATCCTTCCACCAACACCTACCGATCCAAAAACCATTTCCGTCATAATTTATTATGTTTGTGTTATTAATGGAGTCTATCTTAACGCCATTTAGATAAAATGTCATTTTTAATCTGTCATAAGTAAGTGCGGCAAAATACCATTTGCCATCATTGCATATAGAGGGAGAATAAATGTATTCCCAATGGGCATATC
>DAOWHZ010000006.1 GCA_030641105.1 bacterium
ATCAAAAGCCAGCCCCAGGCTCAAATGAAAGCGCCTGATGAAATAGATACAGAAGAAGAAATAATAGGTTTAACGCAAGGCGGCAGCGCTCTTGTTAAGCCAGAGCTAGCCGCTACCAGCAAAATTAAAAGAGATAGAGATAAAATTGTTTATTACACGATTAAGCCAGGCGATTCAGTCAGCACAATCGCGGCTGAATTTGAGGTTAGTGTTAATACAATTTTGTGGGAAAATAATTTAAGCGCTTATAGTTTAATCAGGCCGGGAAACAAGCTGGCGATTTTGCCAACAACCGGTATTACTCATAAAGTTGCTCGCGGTGAGAATCTAAGTAAAATTGCCAAACAGTATAATATTGAAGAAAATAAAATTATAGAAGTTAATAAGTTAACTGACAGCAGTAAATTAGCAGCTGGCCAAAAGTTAATTATACCTGACGGCAGAAAAGTTAGATATGCCAGTTATACAACTCCTAGTTATACGGGCTTATCAGCTATCAAAAGCTTAGTAGCGCCTACTGGCGCCAAGCCGGTTAGCAGCAACAAGATGAACTGGCCGACTCAAGGCCATCGCATTACCCAGTATTATTCCTGGCGCCATCACGGAGTTGATATTGCCAATAAAAATGGCACGCCAATTTACGCGGCTGACGCAGGTACGGTTGAATATATTGGCTGGGGCAGAGGTTATGGCAACCAGATTGTTATAAATCACGGCGGAGGGAAAAAAACCAGGTATGCTCATTTATCAAAGTTTTATGTTAGCAAAGGAGATAAAGTGAATAAGGGCCAAACCATTGCCGCTATGGGTTCAACTGGCTGGTCAACTGGATCACATCTGCATTTTGAAGTTATAATTAATGGCAGGAAGTATAATCCATTGAATTATATAAAGTAGTGGTTAAGGGTTTAAATGGAACCGAAGCGCTTTTAGATATAAATTCCAAATCTCAAATCACAAATAACAAACAAATCTCAAATCCCAATAACCTAAATTCCAAACACCAATCAAGCTAATTTTAGTTATTAAAAATTCAGATTTTGGAATTTTGGAAATTGGAATTTGTTTGTTATTTGGTGCTTGCAATTTGGGATTTCTAAAAATTGGGTGCTCTGGTTTCATTTGATCCTTAACCAGTAGTTTGTAGCACTCGCGTTATATTACATCTTCCTCAACGCTTGCTTAATTCTCTCGCCACTATCCTTAATTTTAACATCAACAGCTCGCAAGGCATCCCGCGCTTGCGTCATGGAATAACCCAAAGCCATTAAAGCATCTATTTCATCACCACTCGCGCTCCCTGTTCCGGATTTCAAATTTCCAGTTTCCAATTTCAAATTTCCAATTTTTTCACGCAACTCCAGCACAACTCTTTCAGCGGTTTTCCTGCCAATACCCGACACTTTAGTTAATAAAGCAGAATCTCCGCGAGAAATTGATTCTTTAATGTCAGCCACACTGGCAATAGCCAATACGCCCAAAGCTGATTTTGGCCCGATTCCGGATATGGATAAAAGCAATTCAAACATTTCCAGCTCTTCCATTGATTTAAAGCCGTATAAGTCCAAAGCGTCTTCGCGCACATATTGATGAGTATATATTTCAACATCCTGTCCAATTTCCAAATCAGCAAATATTACAGAATTAACAAAAACCTGATAGCCAATGTCGCCTATCCTAATTATAATATAATTTTGGCTTTTATTTAAAATTTTGCCTGCTAAATAAGAAATCATATTTTGTTAAGATTATTTAGCTAAATTTTCCATCCATTTTAAAGCAAGCATAACTCCCGCGCCGCTTGCTCCGTAAGGATTATAGCCCCATTCCTTTTCAATGTAGGCGGGTCCGGCAATATCAAGGTGGATCCATTTATTTTTATTTTTCTTTTCAATAAATTCGTTCAAAAATAATGCCGCGGTAATTGCGCCGCCAAATTTTGAAGAAGACAAATTGCTAATATCAGCTACCTCGCTTTTTAATAATTTTGGCAAATATTTATTAAATGGAAGCTCTGCTATTAATTCCCCGCTGTCATCGGCTGCTTGGATAATTTCTTTTTTTAATTTTTTATTAAATCCCATCGCGCCTATTGTGTATTCGCCAAGCCCTACCATGCACGCTCCGGTTAAAGTGGCGAAGTCCAAAATATAATCCGGCTTAAATTCCTGCGCGTAGCACAAGCAGTCAGCCAGCACTAATCTGCCTTCTGCGTCAGTATTCCTCACTTCTATTGTCTTGCCGTTCTTTGCAACTAACACATCATCCGGCTTATACGCCTTGCCGCTAATCATATTTTCAGTTGCGCCAATTATTCCATGTATTTCAAAAGGCAAATTTAATTTTTTAGCCGCTTTCATAATTCCTAAAACAGCGCTTGCTCCGCTTTTATCAGATTTCATTGTTACCATGGCATTAGCTGGTTTTAAGCTTAGCCCTCCGCTATCATAAGTTAATCCCTTGCCTATGAATGCAATTTTTTTATAGGATTTTCAGGTTTATATATTAAATGAATTAATTTTGGCTCATGCGCGCTGCCCTTGCTAACCGCGTAAAAAGCATTGAACCTGTTTTTTACTAAAAATTGCTCGCCATAGACTTTGCACTGCAATTCATTTTTTTTAGCAAGCTCTTTCGCGGCCTCCCCAAGTTTTGCCGGCGTCATATCGTCTGGAATTTGATTTGCGATTTCTCTGGCAAAATTTGTTGAATCAGCGATTATTTCTCCTGTTTTAATCGCATCTCTTGCTTCTTTCGTATTAATTTTTTTATCCGCGTATTCTTCAGTTGAAACAATAATTCTATTTATAAAATTCTTATTCTTTTTAGACTTGTGCTTATCAAAACTGTATGCCCCTAAAATAAATCCTTCAACCATAGCTCTTGCGTTATTATTAATATCTTGATCATCAATATACAGCCCGATTTTTACTGACTTAAATTTTGTTTTTTTTAAAATTCTTATTGCCTGGGCGCAAGCGACTCTTAAATTGTCATGCGCCAAAGATTCAACTCCAATATAAACTCTTTTTTTATGCGGCAAAAATGCGGCCTGCTCTTGCCCGCCTTTAAAATCCAAAGTTTTCAAATCCTCTTTATCCTTAATCCATTTATGTTTTAAATTTTTACTAATTGCAAAAATAACCTTGCAGTCAGCTTTAATTTGATTTATTTTTTTGTTTGTTAATTCAAATTTCATATTGTTGTTTTGCGCGACGTATAACGCGTAACGCGCATTACATTATTTTAATAAAATTAATCGCTATTCTTATTTTTCATTTTTTATTTTCCCAATGCGCTTTTGCCTCTTTTTCCATTTTCTCCAACCGAGTGTAATAATCCGTAAATTCATTCAAATGCGCTAAAGCGATCTTGCCTGTCATCAATGGATCGTCATTAGTAACATTTGTGCGCGGATCAACTGTTCCATGCTCCAATTCAACATCCATTCCCATCCTAAACTGCTCAACATCAAACTTGCTCCAGTCAATTTTTAACTGCTCACCAATATTTTTTGCTTGTTCAGTTGTAAGATGTTTTTTTACTGGCATATTATAATTTTAAAATTTATAAGTATCATTAATATTTGCAATATAAATTATTTACTTAATATTGTCAAATAATTTTATTCTCTATCAAATAATCCTTAACCCTATGAAACATTTTTTCATGGCCCTGCGCGTTTGGATGCAAGCCGTCTTCTAAATCTTCGTCATTTAATAAACCAAACATTTCAATAAAAGGCAGATTGTTTTCTTTGCAAATTTCTTTTATAGCATTGTTATATTTTTTTATATATTCATTTATATAACATTTATCAATATTCCAAGGTATTGGATCTGTTTTCTTTTCATCCACTTTAGTCAAACCTACAAAAATTACTTCCTTTGTAAATTTTTTAGACTTTTTATATAATTCGTTAAAATTTTCTTTAAACTTCTTTAAATCAACATTATTGCTATCTTTGCTTTTTAAATATAAAGAATCATTATTCCCAATGCCAAAAATAATTACATTTGGCTTTATTGCCATTAATTCAAAATCAATTCTTATTAAAAGATCATCTGTGGTATTGCCAGAAATGCCTAAATTGTAAATCTCAATATAATTTCCTTGTATAAAATTTATTAATTTTAATCTATTTACCCAGCCGCCCTTTTCATTATCAAACGCGCCCCAAGTTATACTCGCTCCAAAAACACAAATTCTTTTTGACATATTTTTAAAATTATAAACAATTCAAAATTTTATCAATACTTATTCCACCTTTTTTAATTTCTGTAAAATCAACAACTTGCTCCCACGATTTTATTTCGTCAGATTTTGTTTTAAGTGGCTTTAATATTTTATATTTATTATCCATACTTCTTACTTCTTACTTTTTACTTATTGCTTCTAAACGCTCATCCCTCTCAACGCAGCCAATCTCTCCTTAACCGGCGGATGCGTCATGAAAGCTTTAGTAAAAAATCCCTTTTTCCCGCGTCCATCGCGCTTGCCTTCAAATGGCGAAGCAATATACATATGCGCCGTCGCCCTGTTAGCAACTTCCAACGGCTCTTGATCAGCGGAAATTTTTTCCAAAGCCCGGGCCAATCCCTCCGGATAACGGGTAAGCAACGCTCCATCAGCATCAGCTAAGAATTCCCGCTTTCTGGAAATAGCAAACTGCATCATATAAGCAAAAATCGGGGCTAAAATTGATAAAATAATCGCGGCAATAAACATAACTATTTGCAACTGTCCTCCGCTTCTGCCGTTTCTTCGCCGTCCTCCTCCCCAAAAAGTCCAGCGCCTAAAAAAATCAGCCAGTAGCACTACCATGCCTACCATCACAGTAACAAGAGTAGCTAATAAAATATCACGATTGCCAATATGCGAAAGTTCATGAGCAATCACGCCTTCTAATTCGCTTCTTTCTAATTTTTGCAAAAGCCCGCGAGTTACAGCCACCACAGCATGTTCAGGATCCCTGCCGGTTGCAAAAGCATTAGGCGCTGTATCATTGATAATATATATTTTTGGAGTTGGCAAACCTGCAGTAATGCAAAGATTTTCAACAATTCTATACAATTCTTTATTCTCTTCAAATTTCACTAATTTAGCATTACTCATTTTTAAAACAATTTTGTCGCTCCACCAATAACTGACAAAACTTGAAATAACGCTAAACCCAACCGCGAAATATAAAATTATAGGGCTTTCCATTGCAACACTGAAAATATAACCAACCAACATTATAAACACTAAAAATCCTGACATTAACAGCCAAGTTTTTCGTTTGTTAGAGTCTGAGTGGGTATAAAGTGTCATAGTAGTTTTAGAAATTATTATTTATGTTTTAATTTCAACGCTATAATATTTTTTGCTCTTTCATTCGGATACGCCCAAGCTTTTTCAAATAAATTAAACTTAACTAATAAGTTTTTATGTTGTGGGCCTGGGTCATGGACATAAAAATTTTTATCATCAAAACCTTTTATAACAATAAAATGCCCTGCGTAACCATCTTTATTATTTAATTTTTTTGCATTAACATTAACTATAATTATATAATTTTGAACAAGTAGGTTTTTTACGTCATTTACAGTTGGAATTTCCTTTTTAATATCAATAATTGAAATAAATTTTTTGGCAATCTTTTTCTCTTGTTCAATATCGCTATGTTTAATTTGTGATTTTCCTACCTCCTTCCCAAATTCATTTATTAAATATTGTCCTCCGAATCGGATAAATTTTTTATAATCAAACAACTTTATAACTTTTATTTTAACGCCTTTATCTGCTAACCAAATTAACCCTGCCATTGGCCATGTCCATAGCCCTTCAACTTTTGCGGTTATCTCATCAAGCTTTTTAAATGAGTAATTTTCGTTTGGAAAAAAATATTTCATAACCATTTTAAAACAAGCTTGATAACAATGGGTATTATCAGGGTTTAAATAAAATGGGATATTTTTATTTATTTTTACAATTTTTCTCATTTTTGAATTAAAATTCAACTTTCACGTTTTTTCTTTCTTCAACATCCTCAATCTCAAAAAACTCCCTTGCCTTAAAATTCAGCATTCCCGCAATAATGTTAGTTGGGAAAACCTGAATTTTGGTGTTAAAATCGCGCACATTGCCGTTGTAAAACCTGCGGGATGCTTGAATTTTGTTTTCAGTGTCAGACAATTCTCTTTGCAGTTCTAAAAAATTTTGGTTAGCTTTTAAATCAGGGTAGCTTTCGGACAAAGCGAAAATTGATTTTAAGGTTGAGGAAAGCATATTTTCCGCTTCAGCCACTTTTTTAGCATCGCCGCCAGACTGGGCCTGCATAGCCGCATTACGCGCCTGCACAACTTTTTCCAAAGTCTCTTTTTCATGCGAGGCATAACCCTTAACTGTTTCAACTAAGTTTGGGATTAAATTGTATCTCCGCTTTAACTGAACATCAATATCACTCCACGCTTCATCAACCCGATTTTTTAAACGAATTAGAGAGTTGTACATCAAAATTATTGCCAAAATCACTATGACAATAATTCCTATTACAACCCACAATACAGTAGACATAAAATTTAGTCGCGTAACGCGTAGTACATAACGCATAACGCGAACATTAATTATAAAAATTTTTAAATTTTCAACTTTATAAACTTTTCTCGCCTCTGTGGGATCCCGCTGTGGCAGTGATAACTTTTAACTTCACTCTCTTTTCTCTTGCCTTAACCGCATAATACCCGGTCAACAGCCCAGCAATCTTTAAAATTTCGTCTTCACTTTTTTCCTCTCCCAATTTCAACTCGCCCATCTTTAACTTTTCCGGTACATCAATTTCTAATAATTCCTTCTTATTTCTTACTTCTTGAGCCCGAGGCTCATCCGCCTCTGGCGGAAACTTCTTACTTCTTACGATAGTGACCGGTCCTGCTATCTCTTCTAATTCTACCGTAATATCCCCCTGTTTAGCTAATTTTTCTAAATTGTCATTATCCTCTTCATGCCGCCCCACAACAATTAAAACCTTTTGGCGTTCTTTGGCGTTCTTTGGCGTCTTTAGCGTTAACCAAGAAACTCTGCCGTATTTAAGTAAATCAACATCATTAACATCGCAATCCGGCCAATAGTCAAGCATTTTTATTAATCTGTTGCTGAATTCTGGATCAGTTAAAAGGCATCCCCCGGCAGGTGAAGAATAATTTTTTAATTTATATTTTTCAACCAGCTCCATTTGGCGTTCGCGCGAACGGCCTTTTATATTTAATAATCTGCCTCTATTCACCAAGCCCTGTTTTTCGTATTTAGTTTCAGGCAATAACTTGGCTGACAAAGGCCGCAAAATTTCAACTCCGGCTATTTTTTCAATTCTTGCCAGCGCTTCTTTGGTTTGCGAAAAAGGCCTTTGCCCTAAAACCTCGCCAGTGGCAAGAATGTTACCTCTCCCCCGTCTCCCGCTAAAGCGGGATTCTCCCCCTCTCCTAATTAGGAGAGGGGGTTGGGGGGTGAGGTATTCACCCGCTTTTTTAATCATCAAACTATGGCAATCAATGCATGGATTCAAATGCTTACCGTAGCCGCTTAATGGATTTTTCACTATTTCCAATAATTCCTTGCTTATATCAACTATTTTCAACTTAATGCCAAGTTCTTCTGCCGCCTTTTTTGCTTTTTCACAGTTAAAAAAATTGCTTTCAAAACATACGCCATTAACCTCAATACCCTGAACCTGCAACAATTTCACAGCTAACATTGAATCCAAACCGCCGGAAAATAAAACTAGAGCTTTTATTTTTTTATTCATTGATATATAAATTAATAATTGAAAAATTGTGCGGGGGAAATTATATTCAAATTTTTATTTCCCCCGCAATGCCGCTTGCCTGCTCCTCCTAATTTGGATATTCGCCAAGGCCTTCATAATTAAGGCCTTAAAAAACATTAACATTGGATGTTTTCAATGTTATTGTTCCGGAACAATTTTCCTCCAGCCACTTTGCCTCTTGTCCAAAATTTTTTTCTTTTAGTTTTTGGCAAAGCTGGCTAACATAAATAAAAATTGTATCCTGAAATTTAGAATAAGAGGGCGCCCAGAATTCTATTCCGGCGCAGGATTTTATTACTTCTTCCGGAATTTCATCAGGGCCATTATTAAAATGAACTCTAGCCCCTAAAAGACTGGTATCTCTAAGCCATATATTCATAATTCCCTCCTTTCGTTAAAATTTTTTGATTAAAATTTAAAGGCCTAATTTTATTTTAAAGAAATTATTTGATTTTTCCCTCTCCTTAGTAATAAAATGTGTACTCATCTAATTGTCAGAGTTGAAGTGGGGTTTAGCGCCTAATATCCTTGCCTGTCTTATGTTCAGCTATCTGGTACAGCCATTCAAAAGGATTTGACTCTCTTATTTTTTTAGCCAAGCTCTTAGCAGATTTCGTTTTTAAGCTTCTCTCGCTATGATCCTGCCATATCTTGCCGTTTTTAGCATCTTTATAAAAATATTCCTGCTGCAAAATCATTTGATCTAACAAGTCAGCGTCCTTAGCAACAATCGCTTCTTTACTTTTCCTCTGTTCATATTCTTTAAGAAGCGCTCTTATTTCATCAGCAATCGGCAAGCCGTTCATCTGATCTTCTCTTGCTTCGTCTTCACGTAAATCAACATACTGCTGATTAATAAAGTTAGCGTCTCCAGTCCGCGCCTCGGCAACATCATGAAACAAACACATTTTTAGCACTTTATTAACATCACATTTTTCCAATTCAGCCAAAATCATGCCAACAATTGCCACGCGAAAACTATGATCAGAAATATTATCACTGACTTCAGCAATCATTTGGCGATGAGAACGAGTTAACCGCCGCAATGTTGCGATCTCAAAAAAGAAATTTACGATCTTATTTGTGTTCATAAAAATAAATTTTAAATCTTTTTTATTCCCAACCAAACTTCAATCCCATTTACCTTAACCTCTTTACTTAAATCAATCTCATCGCTTGTCCTTTCTTCCATATCACTTGCCAAAGTATCTTTCATTATATTTTTTTTGTATTTCTTAATCGTCTTTTTTATATCTTTATCATCAGTCTGCCAAAAAATATGCGCTTCATCCTGAATCGTCATGCCTGCTTGCTTGCGAAGATTATTTATAAACCGAACCAATTCCCGCTTAATCCCCGCTTGTTTTAATTCAGCCGTTAAATCTATAACTAATGAAACAAAATTGCTTCCATCTTTATCAGTAGAATGTTTTTCTTCACGACCATCTGCCCATTTAACTTTAATTACGCCTGTTCTCTTTCTGCTTATAGCTTTCTCACTACTGTCCGCAATTTTTTTTAATTTTTTTACATTAATTTCTTCTTTTATTAACTCGAAAATTTCGCTTTCAGCTTCGTTATCATCTTCAAATGTTAATCCTTTAATATCAATATACATCAATTTTAAAGGTTGTCTTGCTTTAATATTCGCCAAATCTCTTGCCGATAAACCAAGTCTTGTTGCAATTCTGGCAGATTTCATAATATTCAGAATATTTTCATCAATCATACCTAATTTTGGCCAACTCTCCAAATGTACGCTCCTATCCTCATCCTTAAAATCATTCCCGCTAACCCTTTGCCAAATCTGTTCTGCAATAAACGGCGTAAAAGGCGCCATTACTTTTGATAATTCCAACAGGACATAACCAGTGGTCTGCAATGCCGCCTGCTTGTCCTTTTCGTCTTCACCTTTAAACCTGCCGCGTGAACGCCGCAAATACCAAGTTGATAAATCATTTATAAATTCCTCAATTGGCCTAATAGCTTTAGGAATATTATATTCATCCATATTTTTAGTAACAGTTTCAATCAACTGATTTAATCTCGCAGTAATCCATTTATCTAATATGTTTTCAGACAAGCTCCCCTCTCCCGCGACAGCGGGGGAGTGGACGGGGGAGGGGGTGAAAAGTTCAAAGAACTTATAAACATTCCAAACCAGCATTATATTCTTTCGAAAAACATCTCTTAATTCGCGTTCATTAAAAAATAAATTCTCCGCATGCAGTAAAGTTGAACTCATTAAATAACACCTTAAAGAATCAACCCCGAATTCATTAATTACTTTCCATGGATCAGGAAAATTCTTTTTTGATTTACTCATCTTAGACCCATCTTCAGTAAAAATTACTCCTGTAGTAACTACATTCTCAAAACTGTTTGAATCAAATAACGCAGTTGATAAAACATGCATAACATAAAACCAGGCACGGGTTTGAGAAATATATTCACTAATAAACTGGGCTGGAAAATTTTTCTCAAATTTTTCTTTATTCTCAAAAGGATAATGCATTTGCGCAAAAAACATAGAGCCAGACTCAACCCAGCAATCAAACACCTCGCTTATACGTTTCATATCTCCATCACATTTTAAGCACTTCCATTTTAAATCATCAATAAAATGATTATGAATATCTTTAATATTGTTTTTACCACTTTTATCTTCAAGCTCTTTAACGCTCCCAATAACTTCACGCTCCTTGCATTTATCACACTCCCAAATAGGCATAGGGGTGGCAAAATAGCGATTGCGAGAAATATTCCAGTCTGGGGCTTGCTCAATGCCCTGGGCAAACCGACCTTGTTTTAAATGTTTAGGGAACCAATTTATATTTTTATTTAATTCTAACATTCTTTTTCTAATTTTTTCAATATTTAAAAACCAAGCCGGGATAGCGTTATAAAAAAGCTGGGTTTCGCAACGATGGCAAAATGGATATGGATGTTTATAATCAACTTGATTAAAAAGTAGTCTTTGTTTTTTTAGATCTTCAATGATTTTTTTATCAGCATCCTTAAAATAAATACCCTGAAATTGCGGCACGGTATTATTAAAATATCCTTTTTCATCCAAGGCTGGAATAACTGGTAAAGCTAACTTTAAGCCCAAATTATAATCATCCTCGCCATATACTACTGCTATATGCACTACTCCTGTACCATCTTCAGTAGTCACAAAATCAGCTGGAGCTATGTAATACACCTTTTTACCACTTACCCGCAAAGCTGGTACATCAAACAATGGTTCATAATTCAGACCTATTAATTCTTCGCCTTTAAACTCCTTTACTAATTCATATTCTTGTTTAATTACTTCCAAGCGATCTTTGGCTAAAATATAATATTCATTATTAATTTTTATCATAGAGTAGGCAATATTTTTCCCAATAGCTAAAGCAACATTGCCGGGCAATGTCCATGGCGTAGTAGTCCAAGCTAAAACATAAACATCCTGTCCTTTTAAATTATTATTTATTTTTTCTGAATTTTTCACTTTAAATTTTACATATACGCTAGTTTCTGCTATTTCCTGATAACTATTATCCATTGCCACTTCAAAATTAGAAATCGGGGTTTCACAGCGCGGACAGTAAAGTAAAACTTTTCTGCCTTGATAAATTAAATCTTTTTCCCATAACTGGCTAAATCCCCACCAAACCGATTCCATATAATCTAGATCCATTGTTTTATAAGAATTTTTAAATTCAACCCAGCG
>DAOWHZ010000024.1 GCA_030641105.1 bacterium
ATGAAAAAACAATTTACAATTTTTTTAATCTTAATTTTTGTATTAGGATTAGCGCCGATTAATTTTTCCAAGGCTATTACTCAAAATCAAATTGACGCGGAAGTGCAGATAGTTTGCACGGATGGAAGCGATAATTGGTTTAGCGGTTCAGGAACAATAATTGATCCCAAGGGGATTATTTTAACAAACAGGCATGTTGTTGAGGGAGCGTATATGAATACTTGTTTTATCGGTTTTATTGAATCAATAAGCCAAGAGCCGAATTTCGGAACTGCGGGAAATTATAATTTAGCGGAAGTAAAATATCAGACCACGTCTAATGATATGGACGCGGCTATTTTGTATTTGGAAAATCCAACTAATAAAATTTATCCTTATATAAATATCTGGGATTCTAATTCAGACGCTTTGCAGTTTGGCGATAAGATTGAGGTTATTGGTTTTCCAAGTATTGGCGGCTCTACTATTACTTATACTTCAGGTGATTTTAGCGGGTTTGGGAGCAGTGCGGACGGAATGCAGAATTATATTAAGAGTACTGCTCCGTTAGAGCATGGGAATTCAGGTGGAGCGGCCTATAATTCAAGCGGGCAGTTTATCGGTATTCCTACTATTGTTATTGCAGGCACTTTAAATTCTATGAGTTATGTTTTGTCGGTTAATAGTATTACAAGTTGGTTGGCTGGAATTTTGGGGAGTGGTTATCAGGCAGAGATTATAGAGCAGGAGCCGATTATTGAGGAGCCAACAGTAAATATTCAGGAAGATATAACTCCACCAAATTTTAATGCGTTTGATCAAATGTGTATACATTATTTTGACAAAAATTATAATTTAACGGGTGGCGGTTGCTTTCCTGCCAATATGGGTAAAGTGAGTAACTATAATTATATCAGATTTACGATACCCAATGATTATTTATATAAAATTGATCCAAGCGGATTGAATAATATTTATTATTACTTTGATAAAGTGCCACATACACAAATTAATAGCAATGCAATAAAATATACAATAAATGATTCGCAAATATATATTACAGAAGTAATTGACATAGACCAACAAGGAAAGTATTATTTTTCCTTTTTCGGAGAAGATAATAATGGCAATTTATCCGGACCTACAGTTTATGAATATATATACGAAACAGAAATATTTAAGACAATAAATGGTTTATTCTTTTATAAAGATAATAATTTGAAAAATTTTATAAACGGTTACGATGTTAATTTTAATGCTGTAAATAATACTTGGCTACAAGAGTCTTTAGAATGTACAACACGTTTAAATTCGTTAACGATAGCATGGGAATATCCAATAGAATATAATGAATATATAGCACAAAATTTTAATTCATGGAGGCCTTTGTGCGTTATCTCTATAGAAGGTGATATTGTTAAAGAAAATAAATATACTCTAACCAATTTGAGCAAAGGTAAAAAAATTACATGGTCTACTAATTATCATCAATCATATAGTTACCAAAAAGATTTAAACGATATATATTATGAATTTTATTTAAAACCTATTATATCAGGAAATGATATTGAAGAAAAACATAGATTAATAAAATTAGTTTATAATCCCAATTTAAGTGAAGATATAAGTTGTAAAAAAAATTATTTATATACGCAAACAAATAGAGAGCCATCGTATCAATCATTAAATAATATTAGTGAAGCATCAGAAATCACGGAAAGATTGAAAGGAACAATATTACTACAAGTTGAATCTCACGGCGAAGCTTATTATGTCTATCCCGAAGATAAAAAAAGATATTATCTCGGTCGTCCAGCAGACGCTTTTAGAGTAATGCGAGAATTAGGATTAGGCGCTACTCACCAATTTATAAATAGTTATACAACTTATCCCGATCATGTTTTGGGTAAGATTTTAATTGATGTTGAGCAGAACGGTGAAGCTTATTATATTTATCCGAAAGATAAAAAGGCGTATTATCTCGGGAGACCAGCAGATGCTTTTAGAATTATGCGAGAATTGGGACTTGGGATTACTAATAGTGATTTAAACAAAATTCCGGAGGGGGGTTTGTAAATTTAATAAAAATAAAATTATGAGTATAATCAAAATAATTATTTTTGATCTTTTAACCCCTGATCGCTGTGGGGAAATAGAAAATAAATTAAATTTTTTTTTACAAACGAAAATATTAATTGTACTATCAATAATGGAACTACTGGCAATACCACCCAAATTAGAAAAGTAAAGAAAAAATACTATTCAAATTAGAAAATCAGAAAAGAAATTTTAATAATAGGAGATAGTTCTGACTATACTTTTTTATATTTCCAGATAAAAAGTATAGAAAAAATTAATTAAAAATAAATATGATGAAAATTAATATAAGTGGGCCATCGGATATACCCTTTAAATTTTTATATAGCAATCCAGTTTTTGAAAAAATTTTACTTCCATCAAATGACCCGTTTTTTGTAGAAATAAAAAATAGAATGTTTAGAACGGCTTTATTAGCTGATTCTTTATATAAAAAAGGGAAAGAGGTTGCACCGAAAACACCATGCGTTGAAAATGAGGCAATAGCGCTTTTATTTGAATGCTTTATTTTTATGATGAGAACAATATATGATTACTTAACAGATGTCTTAAAAAAGAATCTTAGCAAAAAGGAAAGTTTACCTAATAGTTTTAATAAATTTATTAAAAATATTAGAAATGATAAATATCCTTCTATAGATGGTAAATTAAGAAAATGTTTAATTGAAGATCACCTTGATTTTAGAAATTTTAAAAATCTTAGAGATTCCATAAAACAAAAAACCGCCAATGTTGATGTTTATAGTAAGAAAAATATGTATTATGTGAGAGCGACCTATTATGATAGTAATCAAGATAATAAAAATAAAATAGATGAAGCACTTTCTTTATTAATATATAAATACACGAAAAGCATTCTTGTATTGACGCTACTTATTGATGAACAGATTAAAAACAAAAAACAATTAATTGCGACGGATAGGTAAGAAAACCGTCCCCAATAAATATTAGGAGAGTGTGCGGTAAGGCCGAGATATAAAACATCAAAAAATAAGTTTAAAACAATAAAATCATGCCCAAAAATCAAGAAAAAAATAATCAAATTATTATTTATAATACAGAAGACGAAGAGACAAAAATTAAGGTTAAGATGGAAGATGAAACAGTCTGGCTTTCGCAAAAACAAATGGCCGAGCTTTTCAATAAAGATGTCAGGACTGTTAATGAGCACATAAAAAATGTGTTTTTTGAGGGAGAATTAGCGGAAAATTCAGTTATCCGGAAATTCCGGATAGTTCAAAAAGAGGGTAATAGGGAGGTAGCAAGAGATATAGACTGTTATAATTTGGACGTCATTATGCAAATAAACCGTCCCGGTCTCCAGCAGTATTGCGGGAAGACTGCGACGAGGCAGGGGTAATATAAAACAACAAAAAACAAATTTAAAATAATAAAATTATGGTTATTAGCCCAATTCGCCCAGCCATAGAATGGCAGGGCTATGGATTTTAAGCCCTATAAATAGGGCTATATGTTTAAACATTTGTAGTAATATCCCAATTTATTGGGATTAAAAAATTAGCCCTGCCATTCTATGGCTGGGCGGGAGTAAACAAATTAGCCCTGTCCCGCAGTCCCGCGGGGCTGGGCGAAAGTCAAAAGATATGCCCCAAACATTTTACAAATTATATTATCACATAATCTGGGCAACAAAGAAAAGATTGCCGTTAATAACCCCGGAGATTGAAGAATTAATTAAAAGATATATTCCCAAAAAAATTATTGAATATAGCGGCAGGCAATTAGCGCTTAATATGGTTGAAGATCATATTCATTTGCTTGTTAGCATACCTCCGAAAATCAGCATTGCGGATTTTGTCCATAAAATAAAAGGCAGTTCATCGTATTATGTTAATACAGCGCAAGGAGAAAAAAGTTTTTATTGGCAATCAGGTTATGGCGTATTAAGTTTATCGGAAAAGGGTATCCCGTTTGTGAAACAGTATATTGCTAATCAAAAACAAAAACATCAAAATAATGATTTAGTTGATATTTTAGAATATATTCCAGAAGAGAATGAAGGGTAATATTGAGCCCTAAAAACCCATTAAAGATCATTCATGGCAATAAATATAATAAAATTACACTTTTAAATATGCCTAAACTTAAAATAGCCCTGCTTTCCGGCGGAATTTCAGGAGAAAGAGAAGTATCTCTAAAAACAGGAGAGCAAATTTACAATGCTTTGGATAAAAATAAATACGAAATATTCAAGTATGATCTTAAAACTGATTTAAAGCGATTTTTTAATGACGCAATGAATAAAAAATTTGATCTTGTTTTTCCTGCCTTGCATGGGCCTTTTGGCGAAGACGGAAAACTGCAGGGCATGCTGGATATGATTGGCATGCCTTATGTTTTCTCCGGCTGCTTGGCAAGCGCCTTGGCAATGGATAAATATAAAACAAAAATTATTGCTCGCGATGCAGGGCTTGATTTAATACCAGATATAGCGCTTCAAAAGGACGAGAAATACAATATCCAGAAAATTATAAATAAACTGCCCTTGCCGATCGTAATAAAACCAATGGAATTAGGCTCATCAGTAGGTATGTCAATAGCCAAAAATAAGCAGGAATTAGAGCAGGGGATAGAAAACGCGTTTAAGCACGGTGATAAAGTAATGTTAGAAAAATTTATTAAAGGCAGGGAATTAACTGTGGCTGTTATGGGTAACGAACAAAATATGGAAGCATTACCGGTTATTGAAATTATTCCTAAGGTTTCAGGTTGGTTTGATTATAAAGCAAAATATGAAGTCGGAGGCAGTGAGGAAGTTTGTCCAGCTAAAATCCCAAATAATATAAAAAATAAAATTCAAAAATTCGCCATTAAAACATTTAATGCAATTGGCTGTAAAGATTTAGCGCGCGCTGATTTTATTTGGGACACAGAGAATAATAAAATGTATTTTTTGGAAATTAACACCATACCGGGCATGACGCAGACCAGTTTAGCGCCGCAAGCGGCCAAGGTCGCTGGGATGGAGTTTGGGGAATTTTTGGATAGATTAATCAAAGGAGCTTTGAAATAATATAATCCAAATCTACAAATGATATCCGAATGCCCCAAATAGCTGCAAATCAAATTAAAATTATTCGGATAATTCATATTTGAAACATTTGGATAATAATTTGTAGATTCGCATTATATTTATATGTTTAACCGAACAAAAAACCTTCAACTTTCCATAATTAAACAAATAGAACTCCGGGCCGCGCAATACCCGGATGTTATTTCTTTGGCGCAAGGCGTGCCTAGTTTTGATACGCCAGGATGCATAAAACGCCGCGTTGAGCTGGCTTTAAACAGGGGAGTGGTGGCTAAATACTCTCTCTGTCCGGGACTTCCTGAATTGCGTGAGTTAATTGAGTTGTCATTGGCCAGGGAAAATATGTTTTATGACTGGCAGAAAGAAATTATTGTAACAACCGGTTCCATTGAAGGCATTACAGCCGCCTTGTTGACAATTACTGAACCGGGCGATGAAGTAATTATTCCCGAGCCGACTTATACCAGTTATCGCGAAGTTATTTGTTTATGCGGCTGTAAGCCAATTTATGTTGCATTAGACGAAAAACATGGCTGGGCTTTTGATTTAGAAAAATTCAAACAGGCAATCACAGATAAAACCAAAGCAATTTTTTATTGCAACCCCAACAACCCGACCGGCACTATTTATACCAAAGAACAATTACTTGGTCTGGCTGAATTAGCTGAACAGCATGATTTGTATTTGATTTCTGATGAGGTGTACAAAGACTTTATATTCGCTAATCAACGCGAATCAAACGCGCCCTCCTCCGTAAAAACTTTGGCGGGTAAAAATAATCGCGAATTTAATAAAGCGCGAATATTCAGCTTGGCGGAAATGCCGGAATTGAGGAAGCGGGTTATTAGGTTATTTTCGTTTTCTAAGGCCTACGCTATGACTGGATGGCGGGTGGGGTATTTGCATAGCGATGAATCAATTGTTAGGGAAATTTTAAAAATTCATGATTCATTAGTAACTTGCGCTCCTGTTATTTCACAATACGCGGCCATGGGCGCTTTGGAAATGGGGGAGAGTGATGTTAAAAAATTCAATCAGGAATACAAAAAAAGGCGTGATTTAATTTGCTCACGGCTTGATAAATTAAGCAGTGTTTTTAGTTATATAAAACCGGACGGCGCGTATTATGTGTTTCCCCGCCTACGCCAAGGCTTCGGCGGACAAGCCCAACTTCGTCAAGACTGCGAAGGGCAAGCCCGAGATTCGTGGAAGTTTGCTTTGGATTTGCTGGAAAAGATACAAGTGGCGGTTGTGCCTGGCATTGCTTTTGGGCCAAATGGCGAGGGGCATGTGAGGATGAGTTTTGGAAGAAGTGAAGAGGATATTGATAAAGCGTTTGAAAGGATGGAAAAGTATTTTGCTAAATAAATTTTCAATTTTAATTATGATTACACCAGAGATCAAAAAATTTTTAGCTAAACTTGTGTCTATTAATACTTCTAATCCTCCGGGCAATGAAACAGAAGTCGCTAATTTTATATTTAACTTTCTAAAAAATAAATCCTACAGGATAGAATTAATTGGGAGCCGCAAACGAAAAAATATTATTTCTTTTTTTGGTAAACCAAAAAATAAAAGCGCTTTACTTTTTAATGGACATTTAGATACAGTTCCTTTTGATAGAAATGAATGGCAGACTGATCCCTTAAAATTAACAAAGAAAAAAGGATATTATTATGGACGAGGTGTCGCTGATATGAAGGGAGGTGTTACGGCAAGTATTTTTGCAATTTTGAAAGCCAAAAAATTAGGATACTTAAAAGATAAACAAATTATTTTTGCAGGTTCTGCAGACGAAGAAACAGGAGCAGATAGCTGTTTAGGCAGTAAAATGATTGTTGACTATTTGCTAAAAAATAAAATAAAAGTTAAAGGAGCCTTAATTCCTGAACCAAGCAAAGATGAAGAGTTGCTTGGTGTGAATTTAGGGCATAGAGGGTTAATTTGGATAAAGGTAAAAAGTTTTGGAAAAGCTGCTCATTCAGGGCTTTTAAATGATAAAAGTAATACTATTTTAAAAATGCAAAAATTTATTCAAGAATTATATGATTTATTTCCCAAAAGACCAAAAAAAATTAAAGGAATTCCACAAAGTTCTGTGGAAATTACTTTTATAAAAAGCGGCAATAGCCGTTACTATAATCAGATTCCAGCAGTATGCGAAGCAAATTTTGATATCAGAATTTCACCTTATGAAAATAATACAGTAATAATAAATCAATTGCTAAAAATATCCAAAAAATTTAACATGGAATTGTCAATTATTAAAAATACTCCTTCTAGTAAAATTTCTAATAGAGAAAAAATAGTGGAAGTCTTTGAAAATGTTTTAAAATTAAAAAAATATAACTATAGGATTGGTTTTGCTTCACCGACTTGCGATGCTCATTGGTATATTAATGCTGGTATTCCAACAATAAATGGAGTAGGTCCTGTTGGAAAAAATATTCATGCGCCAAATGAATGCATGTTAATAGAAAGCCTTAGCAATAGAATTGATTTATTTGCTGATTTAATCAAAAATTTTTAAAAAATGAAATAAAATATGAAATCCATTTTCAAAACAATCCTCCAATACTACCTCAAATATATTACAAAATTAGTCCTGCTAATTCACAGGCCAACCATTATCGCGATTGCCGGCTCTACAAATAAAACTTTTATTAAAGAAGAGGTTAACGGGGTGTTGCGTGAATTGGGAAAAAGTGTAAGGGCAAATCCAAGAAGTTTTAATACTGAAATTGGCTTGCCATTGGCAATTTTATATTTGCCCAGCGGCTATAATTCATACAGAAATTGGCTACCGATTATTTCTAAGGCGTTTTTGGCTATATTCCAGCGAGATTTCCCGCAATATTTAGTATTAGAATTAGGCGTGTCTGATCCTGGAGATATGAAATATTTACTGTCAATAATTAAGCCAAGATTAGCCATAATTACTGATATTACGCAAAGATATTTAGAAAGCTTTTCTGATATGGATAGATTAGTGGGGGAGTATGAGTGTTTAGTTAAGAGAATACAAAAAAGTGGACTGATTATATTAAATTATGATAATATAAGAATAAGGAATTTAGCTAAAGTTGCGGAAGCGCCAGTTGAATTTTTTGGATTGCAGAGTGGCGCGCATTGGCAAGCCGTAGAACTGGATAGGGGAGCGCAAGAACAGATTATTAAAGTTAAACATCATAATATTGTAAATCAACATAAGATAAAACGTTTCGGCAAGCATCATGTTTATAGTCTGCTTGTTGGTTTAATTGTAACCAAATATTCTCATTAAATAAAAAGTTTTATAACATATTTGTAAATTTGTAATAGATTTGTAGATTTGTGGGAGATAAAAACTATGTTACCAATGAGGAAAAAATTTAAAGCTAAAAAAAA
Organism: bacterium; assembly: GCA_030641105.1. The sequence goes on from DAOWHZ010000024.1 coordinate 8,516, forward strand.
ATTTGATTACCACAAGAAAAATTATTCCAATCCTTTTTTTCGCCATAAGAAAAAAATAAAAATCAAATCTCCATCATTGACTTGGCGCGTTAAATTAATTATATTTGAGATTATAATACTAATTGGCGGCATAATTTGGTTTTGCTGTTTTTCAACTTATTTTGCCATTAGCGCTATAGATGTTATCGGCGCTGAAAAAATTTCTATCCAAGACATCAAAGAACTAGCCCGGCAGCAAACTAAACATAGGCGTTTCTTGTTTGGTTCTCAAAAAAATTTGTTTTTTTTAAATGCTAATGAATTAATTAAAACTTTAAATGAGCAATATTGTCTTGATAATATTGTAATTAAAAAGAAATTGCCAGGCATTTTGATTATAAAATTCAAAGAAAAAATTTATTCGGTTATTTGGCATCAATCGGATAAATATTATTATATTGATGAAGCCGGCAATATTATTATTGAAACAAACCCCTTGGAAATTAAACAAAAGAATTATCCTTTAATTGATTATCAGGGAGGGGGCAAAATCGTAGATAAAAAAATTGATGGCCAAAATGACAATATTAATTTTATTATTAAATTATTCAATGAATTCAAGAAAGCTAAATATGGCTTTAAAATTGAACGTTTTATTATTAATAATGAGCTTAATACCGTGAAGATGATTATTAATCAAGGTCCGGAAGTTTATTTTAATACTCGTGAAGATTTAGAAAAACAGGTTACTAAACTATTAGTGTTAATTAATGAAAAATTAAAAGATGATTTTAATGAAAAAACATACATTGATTTAAGATATGGGGACAGGGTGTATTATCAATGATAACACACGAATAATTCATTGAAGTTTATTTAAAAATAAATTATAATTAAATTAGAGCTTATAAACATATGGAAACAGCTTTTAAAATAATTTTTTTTCTAGCAATAATAGTATTTTGCCTAACAACAATTGGTATATTTTTAGTAATTTTAAAGATTTCATTAATGTTTTATTCAGAAATAGAGATAATGGGATTGATAATTACTAAAGGATTATAAAATCATAAATAAAGTGTCTGAGGATTAAAAGAGCAGGATGGCTTGACACAATTTATGATTAAATATATAATAAAAATAACTGAGTATAATATCCCTTACACTCAGTTATTAAGATGGTAAAAACAATATGTCCAAAACAACTCTTCCCTATATAGATGATTTTCTATTAAATTTGCAGGTTAATAATTATTCACAAGAAACTTTGTATAATTACGAGAGAGATTTAACTGTGTTTGAAAATTTTTTAAATGAGTCTAGTATTAAATTTTCCAAATTATCCAAAAAAGATATTTTAAATTATAAGGCATATTTAACATCCATAGACAGAAAAACAGCAAAAAAATGCAAGGGTAAAAAAAAATTAAGCGCTTATTCAATTAATAAAATGCTGTCGTCATTGCGTTCTTATCTTAAATATTTAATTGAAATGGACTACTCCGCTCCCCTGCCGCCTGATGCTATAAAAATGTCCAAAACAATAAAGAAAAAACCGCAAGTAGCTGAACTGAATCAATTAATTGAATTAATTGAATTTCCCAATAAATTTGAAAAAAACAAAAAAGTAGCGGCTAGAAATAGAGCGATTATGGAAGTGCTGTTTTCAACTGGAATGAGAATTTCAGAATTAGTTAATTTAAAATTAAATCAAATTAGCAAAGAGGGTAAAATTTTCATTCTTGGCAAGGGCAAAAAAGAAAGATTTGTTTATTTAACTCCGCGGGCTGAAAAATTTTTAAATGAATACATTATTATTAGAAATAACGACTCCCCTTTTGTGTTTGTATCTTACAGGGGTCTTCATGCTGCGAATAAGAAAAATAATAAAATATCTACTAATTATATCCAAGAAAGAATAAAAAAATATCGAGAGTTATTAGGCATTAATGTCCCGACTTCCGCCCATTCATTAAGGCACGGCTTTGCTACTTATTTAGCTGAATCCGGGGCTAATCCAGCGGCTATACAAATTTTATTAGGCCATGAATCATTAGACACAACTACCAGATATGTTCATGCTTCTGATAGGTACGCACAAAAAATTCATAAAAAATTTCATCCATTAAAATAAAATATGCATAGTTGGAATAAAATTGAAAATCAAATATACCAAGAAATTTATTTTTTAAAAAATAATCTACTGTTATCTCCTTATCGCCAAAATGATCCTATAAAATGCAGTGATTGTATTTTTAGACAGATTGCTATTTTAATAGTGTCGGGAAAAGTCAAAACAAAAAAAATAATTTATAAAAATAATGAAATATGGCAAGAAAATCAATATTTTAAGCTACCGATTAACGAAAAACAGCATGGAGCAGCTTGGCATTATTCAATTATAAAAATAATTGAAAATTATTTTAAAATTCATAATTACGCCATAAAACATGAACCAAATTTACACTATGGACGAGCTGACTTAGGAGTGCCTAAGCTGAATTTATTTATTGAAGTAGGGACTGTTAATCTTTATAAAATATATTGTAATTTTATGTATATGACTAAATGTAAAATAATTGTTATACCATCTGATAATTATTTTATAGAATTTTCTTTATGAATAAATTTTGTATAAATGAATTAGACAAATTTCTTAAATATCTGGGCACCAATAACTATTCAAAATCAACCATAAATGGTTATTATTTTGGATTAAAAGAATTTTTTCATTATTTAAACAAAAATAAAACAAGTTTAATTAATTTTAAAAATCAGGATATAATAAATTTTAAAAAAATACTTATAGATAAAAATTCTGGGCAGACGGTGAATTCTAAAATATTTGCTATCAAAAAATATGTGGAATATTTAAAAGAAATAAAAAATATAAATTTAAATTGGAATATTGATATAATTAAAACCAAAACTAAAAAAAATATTATCCCAATCAAAAATATTAATAAATTATTAAATTATGTTGATAAAAAAACTAAAAATAATATTATTTGCGAGAGAGATAAATTATTAATTAAAATGTTGTATTATACAGGACTAAGGACAAAGGAGTTATTAAAAATAAAACCAAAAAATATTTCAGATAATATTTTAAAATTATATAATAAAAATATTATTTTAAAATATAATTTTGTAAATAATATCAACAATTATATAAATAAACTAAAAATAAAGAATGAACAATATTTATTTTTTTCTTACGCAAGCCAAAAATTAAATCTCAGTTCACATTTAACTGAAAAAAGTGTACAAGATATTTTTAATAAGTATAAAAAAATTATTGATAAAAATTTATCAATAATTGATTTAAGAAGTGCATATATTGGGAATTTTAAAGAAAAATTAATAAATATAAAATTTGATAAAATTTATTCTCATGAAATTGTTAAATTTAATGATGATTATTTGCAATTGTATAATATTAAATAAAATAACTTGCCTACTCTGTAAAATATTTGTTTAAAACTTTATCTTTTTTCAATATTGATATATTTTTGTTAACTTGTCTATAAAACGCCGGATAATGCTGTCTGTTAATCCAGCGGCTCTTATGCCTTTGCCGGAAAGGCGGTTTTTGATGATGAGCGATTTCATGAGCTAAGGTCCGCAAAATGCTGGAAATTTTTTTTGGCTTTCTTTGTTTGGGTGTTAAAATATCAATAGTAATAAGCCCTGTTTTCAGATTAGTGCGCGCAATAACATAACCGTGCTTAGTATTAACACGGTTATTTTTTCTCTGCATTGGCCTAAAGCGCAACTTTTTTGTTTGTAATATTTTTATAGCGTAATCGCAGATAGTTTGGACTGTTTGCTCGTGAGTCATAAGTTTTAAGGTAAATATCCCAATGGATCATCCGGAATGCCATTAACCCGCACTTCAAAATGCAAATGCGGACCTGTTGTTAACCTGCCTGCTCCAGGCGTGCCTGGTAGCCCTCCTGTTAAACCAATTGTTTGGCCTTGGACAACATATTCATCTTCTTTAACATAAATTTTAGAAACATGGCCGTAAACCGTGGCTAAACCGTCACCATGCACAATCATAATATAGCTATAACCTTTGCCGGCATTTTTAGCTCGGGCTACATAGCCGGAAGCCGCTGCTTTTAAAGTTGTGCCTTGGGCTGCCCTGATGTCAACAGCCGGGTGTTCAAATAAATAGCGAAAAGGATAATCCGGGTCATGAAAATAAGCTGTAATAACATTTTTAGGAACAGGCCAAATCAAGCCAGTATCACTAAATTCCAATTTTTTACCTTCCATTTTAGCGATTTTAGCCCTGACTGTTTTTTCTAAACTAACTATATCAGCCGCGGCTTGTTCTTGCTCCTGCTTGGCAAGGCGCAATAATTTTTGATATTCTTTTTCAGATTCTTGAGTTTGCTCTAAAATGAAAAATTTATTTTCTTGTTCGCTAACTAAAACAGTTTTTTTATCTTCCAGCTCTTTTTTTAAGTCATTTGATTTTTGCTTTTTTTCATCTAAAACTATTTTCTGTTTTTCCAACTGTTGTTTATATTCTTTAAGATTATCCAAGCTCTCCCCTATTTCTTTATTAATGTCTTCAAGATATTTAATTTGGTTAACAAAATCACTAAAAGAATTATTAAGCAGTATTATTTCTAGCGCAGTTTTCTCGTCTTGTTTATGCATTAATCGTAAAATAGAGCCAATATGATTTTTTTCTTTATCAATTTGTTCATCTTTGTCTTTAATCTCTAAATTCACTTTTTTAATTTCTAAATTCGTCCTGTCTATGTCAACTTCAACGCTTTCTATATCTAATTCAGCTTTAGCGATTCTATTTTCCAAAATAGCTAATTGGTTAGATAGGCTAGCTTTATCAGCTTGTTTTTGTTTTATGGCTTTCTGGTAAACTTCCTGCTTTTTTTGTATTGCTTCCATTCTGTCTTTCTGGGCCTGAATTTCCTGATTTAATTTTTTAACTTCTGCATTATCTGTTCCACTGCTTTGTCCCAATACAAAACTAGACACATTAAAAATAATGCCCAAAAATAATATGGGAATGATTAGTTTTGTTATTTTACTCATGGTTATATTATAGCACAAACTCCCACAAATCTACAAATCCTATACAAATTTACAAATACTGTATAAAAATTTTAGTTAATATTTGTAGATTTGTATAGGATTTGTTGATTTGTGGGAACTATTTTAAAATATAAACCATCACATCCCCAATATTCGTCCCAGTATCACCAGTAATAATCAGGGACTTGCCAATTTTTTTAAATAAATTATTACTGTCATATCTTGCCAAATATTTTTTAACATCCACTCCCCTACTCTTTGCCAAGCCAAAAGAATCATTATCAACTATAGCGCCGGCAACACCAGCTAAATAATCCGAGCCGTCAGTGCTTACGCTGGCCACAACCCAATCTCCAGAATACTTTTCCATTGCCAGAATTGAAGCCGCGGCAAAATGCTGGTTTCTGCCTCCCCTACCGTGATTATCAGGTAATTTTGGAGTGGTTTCTCCACCAATTATAATTACATTATAGCCAATATATTTTTTATTAATCATTTCTTTTGCTTTAATATTAGCTATTTTAACAGGATCTCCAACTTGTTCTGTAGTAACAATCAATGGTTTTAAATTAAGCTGATATGCCATATCTGCCATTGCGCCCAAAGCCAATTTATTATTGCCAATAATATAATTGCGGCAATTATTTAATTTATTGGGCGTTTCTGGCGCTTTACTTGCGCATCCTTTTTTAAGATGTGCTGTGATCTGAAGGCAAGATGACAAATTATATTTTTTTAACACATTATAAGCATCCTGAAAAGTTGAAAAATCCGGAGCAGTCAGCCCTGAAGCAATTGTCCCTAAATCATCACCAACAACATCGGAAATAATCAAGGAAACAACTGTGGCGGGCGCAAAAAACTTGCCAAGTTGGCCGCCTTTGATTTTTGATAAATGTTTTCTAACTGTGTTAATTTCCTGGATTTGAGCGCCTGAACTTAGCAATAATTTAGTTACATTTTGTTTGTCTTTTAAACTTACGCCGGCAACAGGGCAAGGCATTAAAGCAGAAGCGCCGCCGGAAATTAAGCAGATTATTAAATCATTTTTATTTATTTTATATTCTTTTTTCAACGCTAGTATTTTTTCAACACCGTAAACCCCTGCTTGATTAGGAATTGGGTGGCTGGCTTTGATAATCCTTATTTTTTTAGTTTTATAATTATCATTTATGCAATTTACAACTCCGGCAGTGATATTTTTAGCTCCAATAATTTTTTCTAATTCTTCTGCCATTAATCCGCTTGCTTTGCCTCCGCCAATAACAAAAATACGGCCATTTCTTAAGCTGTATTTTTTGTTTTGCGCAGTTAATACTTTCTGCTTGGTATTATACTTGACTGCAGATTGCATTAAATTAACAGGCAAAACTTTTTCAATCCCAGCTTCAATTAAATTTAAAGCAATTTTTCTTAATTTAGTTGTGGCGAGTTCTCTTTTGTTTTTAATTATCATATTTGTAGCATAATGTAACTATTTTAATTATACGATAATTCAGCCAAAAATAAAAGGAGGCTTATAAAATTTTAGCCTCCTAAGGAGAACGGATTGAAGTTTATTCAATTTCTCTAATATTGTCGTCTCCAATCCAACGTTTATAATCTATACAGTCTGGATTTACGCAAATATGTTTATCAAACATAATATGTCTGTTCGGATTTGCCTTGTCTATATGAGTACCACTTTTTTCCCCTATTTCGCCGCAAAAACCGCATATTTTCATTTTAAGCCCTCCTTTCCCAATCTAAATGTTCGCAAATAACTTGCATTGCGTTATGGATAGTGCTAAAAGCATCTTCTGAGCATTCAGCTTCATCAAGCCATTCTATGCCCGTGAACGATCCTTCTCTTATTCTTCTATAACGTTTATAAATTTTTTCTGGTACAACAATAACCGCTGCGCTGGCTCTTTTCCCATAGTAGCTGAAAAAGCGTTCTCTACCCCATTCTTTTATTAAGCTTAATGATAAGCCTAATATTTTTTCCGCCTCTTGAATATTTTTTATAAAGATCGGCTTTTTATCCATTTTCCCCTCCTTTGTTTTAGTGTAAAATTTATTTTAATTTTTTAATTGCCTCCTTTATTCTTTTTAAACTTTATAAAAGGAAATGTCAAGACCCCGATTGCAATCAAAATACTAATTATTGAATAACAAAGTTTCCAATTAACTGGAATCAATCTTTGGGGCAATAATGTATCGTCTGAATAACTATAACCGATTGCCTCGCAATATTTCTGAAAAAATTCACTGTTTGGATGTTCAAATTTTACCAATCTCCATTCTTCTGCCGGCATTTGCTTATAATACCCGCCAACTGCTTCGTAAATAAATGCTCTGCATTCTTTTGCTTCATTATTAATTCCTAATTTAACCCGCACTTCAACTTTATCACAAGCAAAAACAGTTGAAGGAATTATTAATAATGATAACAGTAAAATAAGAAATAAATATTTTTGTAATTTTTTCATAAGCTAATAAATTAATAAATTATATTCTAACGAAATAGCCATTACAGCTTAATAATCCCCTCTTTTACTCTCTTCAAACTCTCCTCTTTCCCCAAAACCTCAGCCACATCAAACGGCCCTGGGCTGGCTTTGCGGCCGGTTAAAGCAACCCGCATTGGCCATAAATACTCCCCTACTTTACCTTCCACAGCTTGAATATGGCTTATTAACGCGTCTTCAATGCTGTCGTTTGTCCAATTTTCTCTTGGAATTTTACTTAATAGTTCATAAACTTTTTCTAAATTTTTCTTCACTTCTTCATTTGTTATTTTTTTCCAAATCAGCAATTCAGATGAATATTCCAGCTTATCAACAAAAAAGAATTCCGTCAACTCCCCTATCTCCGGCAGCTTTTTAAGCCTTTCCTGCTCTAATGCCATGATTTTTTTAGTATATTCCGCCATTCCTAATCCGTTTGCCGCTACCTTAACAAAGGCGCGTCCTTTATTTGCAATCTTTTTTAAATGTTTTTCTAAATACGGCTCGCATAATTCAATAAGCTCATCCAATGGCTTCTGCCTAATATAATAACCATTGAAATAATCCAGTTTTTCAATATCAAAAATCGCCGGACTTGTGCCCACATCTTCTATTTTAAATTCTTTTTCCAACTCTTTAAGCGTAAAAATTTCCCTGTCATCTTTCGTATGCCATCCAAGCAAAACACAGAAATTAATTAAAGCTTCCGGTAAATATCCTTTGGCGCGATAATCTTCAACAGCTACATCGCGCTGCCGTTTGCTAAGTTTGCCGCCTTCCTTGTTTAAAGTTAAAGGCATATGATAAAATTTCGGCGCCTGCCAGCCAAAAGATTGATAAAGCAAAATATTTTTAGGAAAAGAAGGAATCCATTCTGCGCCTCTGATAACATGGCTGATCTGCATTAAATGGTCATCAACCACTAAAGCAAATTGATAAGTTGGCATGCCATTGGATTTTATTAAAACATGATCTTCTAAATCTTCAGCTCTAAATTTAATATTGCCGCGCAATTCATCATAAACAGCAATTTCGCCTTCTAACGGCATTTTTTGCCTGATAACAAATTTTTCGCCTTTTTTGATTCTTTTTTCTATTTCAGCTTCACTTAAATCCCTGCAAACGCGGTCATAACGCGGCGGCAATTTTTTATCCTGCTGATCCTGGCGCATTTTTTGCAGCCGTTCCGCAGCGCAAAAACATCTGTACGCTTTACCTTTTTTTAATAATTCATCAGCGTATTTTTCATATATTTTTTTGCGCTGGCTCTGTATGTACGGACCATAGTTTCCGCCGACATGAGGACCTTCGTCAAATTTAATGCCGACCCAGTCCAAAACCTCAATCAAATTCTCAACCGCTCCTTTAACTTCCCTTTTTTGATCAGTGTCTTCAATGCGCAAAATCAATTTACCGCCCAATGATTTAGCGGTTAAGTAATCAAAAAGAGCGGTTCTTAAACTGCCAATATGCAGAAAACCGGTTGGACTTGGCGCAAAACGTATTCTAATTTTTGGCATATTAGTTAAAACAAAAATAAAAATTTAAAATCAAGGATAACACTAAAATAATACTAACAATAATTAAGGCAATACGCAATTTTTTGGCATCTTCTTCTGCCTCCACCCTGTCTTTTTTAAGCATGATATTAGTTACATCATTAACCAAATATACAAATTTTTTTATCTTAAATTTCATAATTGTTTGTTTCCATTAAGCTTTAGCTCAGGGTTTTGGATGCTTTAGCATCCTGTTGTTGTAATCCTAGCAGGCTAAAGCCTGCATAACCCTAAGCTAAAGCTCGGTGGAAGATTCAAATTTTTCTAAAAATATTTCAGTTGCTTTTTTCCTTTTAAGATGGATGGTGTTAATTAAATTTTCACTGTCAACCCATGTCCAGTCAGAATGGTCCCAAAAATTTATTTTTATATCTTCATCCTTTCCAATAAATTCAGCGATAAACAAACCTTGTTTTTGGCCTTTATATCCTGTATGCCTTTTTGTTTTATATTTTCCGACTTTTTTGTCAAATTTATATTTCCATAAATTACTAAAACAAGCTATTGGCCTAAATTTATCACAATCAATTTCTTCGCTTAATTCCCTGGCGCCGGCAGTCATTAAATCTTCTCCATCGGTTCCTCCTTGCGGCAACTGCCAATGACCAGGCTCATTTCTTCTTTCTGCTAATAAAATTTTATAACGATTATTTTCTTTCTTGTAAAGCAGGCAAGCAACATTAGGCCGATATAAAAATGGGCAAATCAATCTCCATTTAAAAAATTTCCATGGAAAAATTATTACAGCGCTATAAATTCTTTTTATTCGCCATAACCTTTTACCTGCCGGCTGATTAAAAATTCGCCAAAGCCATTCCAGCCCTAAAGCACGCAAAAATTTCGGCGCTCGTTTGATTTTACCTATTAAAAAATCAAACGCGCCGCCTACTCCGATAGCTATTTTTACTGACGGCAATTTTGGCAAATTATGATAAATCCATTTTTCCTGCCATGGCGCGCCAAGCGCAACAAACAAAATATCCGGCTGAAAATTTACCAAATTTCCTCCCGCAATATTCTGCGGGATCCAATTTCCAATTTCTCTATCAACATCAACTACCATAAACCGCAAATCAGGATATTTCTCCCTCAAAACTTTTTCAATATCCTTTTTATTGGATAATCCATCCTTCCAATTCACCACCGCAATTCTTAATTCGTAATTCTTAATTCGTAATTCTCTTAAAATATCTTTAACCAAATCCACACCAGTATATCTGTATATATTTTTATTCATTGCCCAAGCCGCAAATTTCAAACCAATCCCATCCGGCACGGCTAAATCCGCTTTATTTAATATGTAAAAAAATTCTTCATCCTTGCCTGCCTGCAATAAAAATTCCGGATTTGGCGTAACAATTTGATGTTGATCATTATCAGCTAAAAAATATTCTATTTTTTTAAGAATTTGTTTTTTGTTGAAATTTGATATATTAATTCCTAAAATATTAATGGTATTCATAATAATGTTCATAATTTACTTCCTTAAACCAATATAAGCAATCATGGCTTTCAAATCTTTTGGCTTATCTCTGCGATAGGAAAAATATTTAGCATCTAAACAATAAGTGCATTCTTGGCTAGTTTTAACATTATCTGCTGGCACACCCGCATCAAATAATTGCACAGCTACGATTCTTGATAAATTAATAAATGTTTTATTCCTTTTTTGTACTATTACATCTTGATATTCTTTAAACTTTTTTGCTATGTCGTCTTTTACCTCAAAATGGCATTTCTGGATATGAGCTCCAATATTAACCAAAATATCATCATATCTTGATTTAAAATTTTCAATCATTACTTGAACCATACTGCTAACAATATTTTCTTTCACGCCTTGCCATCCTGCATGAGCTATGCCAATTATTTTCTTTTTATGGTTATAAAAATATATTGGCAAACAATCAGCTACTGTAATAGTCAGAAATAAATTTTTTTCATTTGTAACCATGCAGTCTGTATTGGAAATAATTTGACCGGCATGTTTTCGCTCAACTATTTTAATATTAGCGCCATGATGCAAACCAGCAAAAACAACATTATTATAATCAATGCCTAACTTAATAAAAAATTTTTGTTGATTTTCCAATACCTCTCTGTTGTGTTTATTTCTTAACAATCTCATTGAACCGTCTCTTTTACTGGATATGCCCAAAACTAAATTTTTGTATTTTGATAACATATTATAAATTATTCTGCCTCGTCGCAGTCTCTCAGCGGAGGGCTGCGACGGTTTCAAAATTTGGAATTTCAAAAAGTTATTTTTCTTTGAATATTATCGCATTTGGAATATCCCTGCCCGGCCCAACCATATATTCATCATTATACCACAGCGCTGATGAATAACCACCATCTAAGTTTATAGCGTATTCAACTTCCATGGCTTTCATTATGTTAGCTAAATTTGGCACAGTAGCATTATGAGCTATAACCAAATATATTATGCATGTTCCATTATTTGCAGAGCCGTTCTTGTAAGCCATGGCATTGCGCAAACTTTTTACAGTTTTTTGTTTTTCATCTATGTCCCACTCTATTAACAAATTCATACCATCTTCAATCAACCTTGGCTTATTGCCAATTGCGGCCTGCAATTTAACTCCATTAACGGTTTCAAAATGTTCAACACTTTTGAAATCCCTGCTGTCTTTAAAATAATAAAATTTATTATTTTCATCAAATGCCATAATCGGCCCGGTTGTCCAGTACTTCAGCTGATCTTTATTAATCATCTTGCCTAAACGCGAGTTATAAACAGGATAAAAATAATAATTCTGTCCTCCGCAATTATTATAACAGCAAAAATAAGTTCCATTAATGCCGGCGAAACCATTATTATCAATCATATACTCTGCAAGAGATTGAGCGCCATACTCCCCCTCTCCTTCAGAAGGAGAGGGGGTTGGGGGGTGAGGTGCATTATCAGTTATAATTTGCAAATTTGGATTAGACAAATCAATTGCCACTATATCAACCTTAAAATCCCCGTCAATAGTGCTAATTATTTTATGTTCATATTTGCTATATTTACCAAGCGACTCTTCAAGGCCTGATTTATGAATTTTGGCTAAATTCTCGCGAGTAATGCCAAGCGATAATTCACGCATGATCTGAAATGCGTCAGCCGGCCTGCCTAAATAATACTTTTTTAAATCCTTAGGATAAATATACCAGGCCTCGCCATTCTTCTCTACTTGCAGAATAATCTTGCCGGCCAGCCTTTTTGCCAAATTTAAATCCCCTGCCACTGGCATGCCTGACTGGGCGATTCGCTGAAAATCAATCTCGTTTATGCCTAAGCCCAGCTCGCGCATAATCTGAAAAGCGTCAGCTGGCCTGCCTAAATAATACCGCTTATTATCTTCCGGATAAATATACCATGCTTCGCCATTACCTTGGACATTAAGCAGAATTTGTCCTGATAATTCTTGGCTTAAACTATTTGCATTGACAATGCATGGCAAAACTAAAAATAATGTAATTATAAAAATTATTTTTTTCATTGATTTAAATTATTACCTTTACTTTACCGTATTCTCTTTCTGTGCGGTTGGTTAATTTATCTTTCCGGCTTCTCAAGAATTAATTGCCAACCGCCTGTAGTAAGATATTTTTCCATTAACTCTTTATCTAACTTAAATTCTTTCCATGTGATTTTATAATCTTTGTCGCTAAGATACTTTAAAGGTTTTTTAAGAAGCGCTTGGCCGTTATTATCGTAATCGCGTTTATTGACAGGATAAATTTTTATAATTCCGCCATCATTCAATACCCGATCCATTTCCTTAAAGGCCTGCATGTATTCACTATCACCTTCACGGCTGTGTAAATACAAAGGAACTGCATCAAGAGAAACAATTAAGTCAAACTTCTTATCCTTAAATGGCATTTCTTGGGCAATGCCAGCCACAACTTTTTCCCGACTGCTTTTCTTCCGAGCTAATTCAGACTCAGGTGTATCTGGACCAAGCATTGGATTAACTGAAAATACTCGCGCCTCAATACCTCTTTCTTCTACTCCTTTCTTAAATTCTTCTTTTTCTCCCGAACCAAGATCAAGAATGTCTTTGCCCTGCAATTCTTCCTTTTTTAAATCCAAAAAATATGCATACGCTTCATAAGGCCTAGAGGTGATTTGTGATTTCTCCCAATATTCGCGTCTGCCAAATTCTTCAATCATAAAAAATATATTAAAATATTAATCTCACCGCCAATATCAATAAAATGCCAAGAACAAAAGCGCTAAAATGAATCAAATTTTCCTTAAAACTGGTTCCGTGTTTTATTTCAGGAATTAAATCCGAGCAGGCAATATAAATAAAATTACCGGCGGCAAACGGTAAGAGAAATGTAACATCTATTTTAGTGGAAATAAAATAAGCCACTATACCTCCGAGCACAATTGTTAAAGCGGAAAAAAAATTAAACAATAAAGCTTTTTTCTTTTCCCAGCCCCCATGGATTAAAATGCCAAAATCTCCCAGCTCTTGCGGCACTTCATGAGCCGCGCAAGCCAGCCAAGTAACCATGCCTAATTTAATATCCACAATAAAAGCGCCGGCAATAGCCAAGCCGCCAATAAAATTATGAATGCCGTCAGAAACTAAAACAAGATAAGTAAATGGCTCTTTATGTTCGGAAATTGTTTTGTGGCAATGATGCCAATGAATAAATTGTTCCAACAGCAAAAACAAAATAAAACCAAATAACAGCCACAAAAAAATATTTAATTGCGGACCGCCAACTCTTTCAATTGCTTCCGGGATCATATGTAAAAAAGCTCCGCCCAATAAAGCGCCGGCGGAAAAAGCCACTAGGGGAAGAATTACCTTTTTTAGTAATTCCTCTTTTAAATATAAGACGAGCAAACCTACCCATGCTATTAAGCTCATGGCAAAAGTGCTAATAATAATCCAAAGTAAAATAGGCATAATTTTTAAATTCCCTTTGCCTTAAAAATAACAGACAAAGTGCGAAAAATTATTTTTATATCCATTAAAATTATTTTCCAAAAAGGATTATTTAGGCAAAAATTAATATATTCTCTATCAAGTTGCTCTTGATTCATGCCTGGCTCGCCTTTGTGCGATTGGTAATTGCCGGTTAAGCCGGCTTTTACTATAGTTTTTGTAGTAATTCCTTGGTTTAATATCTTTTGATAATTTTCTTGATTAACTGGTCTAGGCCCGACCATGCTCATATTCCCTTTCATAACATTAAATAATTGAGGCAGTTCATCTAAATAAATTTTTTGTACAACTTGGCCGATTTTGGTTAAACTTTTATGGTCATGCTCTAATTTTTTAGTATGGATAAACTCCTGATTCTTTTTCATTTCAGCAATAACATTTGGTTTAAAAACATTAAACTTAACAAACTTAAATGGCCTGCCTTGGGAAATTCTGATTTCTTTATAAAATAAAGGGGCAAAAATTTTACCGCGTAAAATATGATCAATAAAAATAGCCAAAAGTATTAAAATAAATAATGGCAAAAAAATCGTTAATAAGAAAACAGCCAAAATAATATCAAACAATCTTTTGGCTTTTGGTATGGGGATTTTTTGTATATTTTTTATTTGCATTTTAATATTGGTCGGGCTGACTGGATTTGAACCAGCGACCTCATCGTCCCGAACGATGCGCGCTACCATCTGCGCTACAGCCCGATACTTCGCTAAAGCTTCGTATCGTGAACTAATTTATAAACCTTTAGCCAATTAAAATTTATTCACTTTGATACTCCAAAGTATCAAAGTGCTACCTACCTACACTAAACAAGCTATTTAAAGCATAGCTAATAATTGACAAAACAATGCTAAACAGCACAGCAACCCAAAAACCGCTCACCTCAAATCCTTTTATCACTGATGAAGCCAATAAAATTAATGAAGCATTAATAACAAAAGTAAACAGGCCGAGCGTTAGAATATTTATCGGTAAAGTTAGAATTATCAAAATCGGTTTCAGGATAATATTTATTACACCCAAAAATACAGCCAGCCATAAAGCGGCCCATATTCCGCTTACCGCAACACCTGAAATAATATAAGCGCTGATTAAAATTGACACTGCCATAATCAGCCATTTTAAAAGTATAGACATATAGTGTGGACTTACCGGGAGTTGAACCCGGGACTCAGCAATGCGAATGCTGCGTAATACCGCTTTACTATAAGCCCAAAGCATTGAGCGCCAAATCACAAACTCCAAACAACAAACAAGTCTCAAATTCCAATTTAACAAATTTTATTTGTCATTCCTGCGAAAGCAGAAATCCAGTGATTAGCGCTAATCA
>DAOWHZ010000082.1 GCA_030641105.1 bacterium
ACGCGGAAAATTTTTGGCTAACCACGCAAATGTTGTCTGAGCAAAAATTTACCCTCACCCCCGGCCCCTCTCCCACCCCGATTGCAATCGGGGAGGGAGAGGGGGGTCTAAATATTCAATCCTCCCTCTCCCATCGCAATGGGAGAGGGGCTGGGGGTGAGGGGCCCAAGAAAATTATCGGTGATTTAATGGGAAAAATTATAGAGGAACTGCCAGCGAGATTAAATCCCGCCGACGCTACATCCGTCGCTAAAGCTGTGGATGCTGAAAAAGCTTTGGCAGGCAAGAAAAACAGTGTTCTTAAGCTGATTGCGGCATTGGAGGAAAGTTTAAGCCAAAAGCATATTTTATTTTATTTTACTGATAATGAATTGCAGAATAAGGCGGCTGATCTGGGCTGGGACGGCAAGGTTAAGCAAACCAATTGGGATTATTTAATGGTTGTAAATACTAATATTGCCGGCGGCAAGAGCGATAAAAAAATTAAAGAAGTAATTAATCACAGCGCGGAAGCGCTGGCAGACGGCACGATAATTAATACAGTAGTAATTAAGCGGACGCATACAGGCATAAAAAGAGAACCGTTTTGCGGAGTGCGCAATGTTAACTGGATGAGGATTTATGCGCCGATTGGCTCTGAATTAATTGAAGCGCGCGGTTTTGACAGGCCTGATGAGATTTATTTTGAAGAGCCGGAAGAAAGCTGGCAGACAGACTCCGACCTTTATTTTGAAACAACAGCTCAAATTCATTGGCCAAGCGGGACTAAAATATATGATGAGTCGTGGAAAACTGTTTTTGCCAATTGGACCATGGTTGACCCGGGAGAAACCATTACAATTTATTTAAAATACAAACTGCCGTTTAAGCTGGAAAAAACCAAGGAACCCCGCAATATAATTGAGCAGATTGAAAATTATTTAAATCCAGAACAGAAATTACTGTATCCTTACGCCTTGTTAGCGCAAAAACAATCCGGCTCAATAGCCAGTGAAATTAATTCAGTTTTGAAATTGCCAAATAATTTTAATATAGTTTGGCAGTATCCTGATGATATTAATACAGATAGTAATGGTTGGCAGATTAAAGATGATTTAATTGTTGATAAATATTGGGCAGTGGTTCTGGAGAAGTAAGAAGGTAGAAGTAAGAAGTAAGAAATTTTATGAATCAAGAAAAGAAAAATTATCAAGATATTGAGGAAAGAACATTTAATTTTGCTGTGAGAGTAATAAAAATGGTTTTGCAATTGCCAAATAATGTTGCTGCATGGAAATTAGGCGGGCAAGTAATAGGTTCTGCTACTTCTATAAATTCTAATGTAGTCCAAGCCAGAGCAGGAATTTCTAAAAAAGATTTTATTAATCATATGCGGATTGCATTAAAAGAAGCTAAGGAAACAAAAAGATGGTTAGAGATGATTGTTGCAGTTGGTTTAGCCGAAAAACAAAGAATGGAGTTATTAATTAAAGAGAATGAAGAAATAATTTGTATATTAGTTACCATAATAAAAAATTCATTAAAAGGCAAAAAGTAATTTCTAACTTTTTACTTCTTACTTCTGCCTTCTTACTTCAACATCATGCCTAAACCAAAAATTATAAACAATCAAGATGACAATAACGAAATTAAGGTTAACATAGAAAATAAATCCAGTATAGCTGAATTTACTAAGCGGCCAATTCCTTCTGATAAAGAATTAGAAGATTTTGAAGATTATGTATCTTCCTCCGCTGCCTCCAATGCTGAAAATTTGGAAGCCAAGAAAGTTTCCTCCTCTGCCGGCGCTATGGCGGACAAGCCCTCCTCCGCTAAAGCTACGGAGGACAAGCCCTCCTCCGCTAAAGCTACGGAGGACAAGCCCTCCTCTGCTAAAGCTACGGAGGACAAGCCCTCCTCTGCTAAAGCTACGGAGGACAAGCCGGGGGACAAGGAAGAAGAGGCGCGTGGAGAAGAAGTTGAAGAGAGTTTATCAGAAATTTATAAGGAGGAAAATGGCGATATGGCTGATGTTAAAAAAATGGACATTAAGAAAAAGCATGGTTTTTTCTTCTGGTTTTTTACTATTATTTTTACTTTATCTTGTTTGGCCGGCGCGAGTTACGGAGCGTATTATTTTTATATGCAAAGCGGGTCGGATTCCCAAGCCGTGGAATTAGCCATTGAGGGTAAAAATGAAGTTATGGCCGGCGAAGAATTTTTTTACACTGTCAATTTTAAAAATTTGGGAAGAGTTGACATTAATGATATTGAAATCAGGCTGACTTTGCCGGAAAATTTTATTTTTCTTGACAGTGAACCAATGGCCAGCGCGAGAAACGATACCTGGCATTTTAATTTATTGCCATCGCATCGCAGTGATATGATTAAAATAAAGGGGAAATTAATCGGCAAAGCGGATCAAACCGCTATAATCTTAGCAGATATGACTTATACGCCGGCAAATTTTTCCAGCGAATTTAAAAAGTCAGCCAGTTTTGAAAGCGTGATCAAAGACACGGGCATTGAATTATCTTTTATTTATGCCAATAGTGTTATGGTTGGCGAGGAGAGTGAAATTATAGCGCGGTATAAAGCAGATAAAGAAAACTATTTAAATAAATTTCGCTTAACAGCCCTCGCCCCCCTGTCTGCACAGGCAGGCGGCCCCTCTCCCGCTGACGCGGAAGAGGGGAGCTTACTTGACATAAATGCGGGCAATAAAGAGGAGGGGTATTTAAAGCCGGGAGTTTGGCAGATTAATGAAGTTGGTGAAGACGAACGGGAAATAAAAATTAAATTTAAAATTAATAAAAAAATAGCTGATAGCCAGGATATGATTTTAAAATTTGAACATTCTGCCGGAGATGGCGCGGCGCAATATTATTTGTTTGCCGAAGAGGTTATCAGCCTGGAAGTTATTAAAAGTGATTTGAATTTAAATTTAATTATTAACGGCTCCCAGGCCGATCAAGGAATTGATTTTGGCCAGCAATTAAATTATACGATTGTTTATGCCAATAAAGGCGAGTCAGAAATGAAAGATGTGATTATTATGGCGGTTTTGGAAAGTGAATTTCTGGATTGGACTACATTGGCTGATAAATATAACGGTAAAGCTGAAGGCGAGACGTCGACGTCTCGCCTTCAGACATCTATTAGCTGGAGCAAGGAAGAAATACCGTTATTGGAAACATTAGCAAAAGGCAGTGAAGGCACAAT
>DAOWHZ010000041.1 GCA_030641105.1 bacterium
ATTCATCTTTAAGCTCTAATAATTTGTTTTCTATAACTATTAAATCAGAACTTAACTCTGCCTGCCTGTTAATATCTTGCTTTTCATCAATCAATTTTATTTTGCTATCCGGGCTGTCTATAGTCACATAATCCTCACGGCTGGCTTTGCGATAATGGTCAATAATTGAATTACGGGCAATTTTATAAATTAAAGATCGTAAAGTTTTGTAATCAATTAAATTGCCGCTCTGAATATAGTTCCATGTTTTTAAAAAAACCGCTGATGTTAAGTCTTCCGCTTCTTCTTTACTGTTGACTTTAAAATAAATAAAACGATAAATTTGATCTATATATAAATCATAGGCCTTAATAAAAGCCTGTTTGTCTTTGCTTTTTAAGCGGAAAAATAATATTTTTTCTTTTATTATCTTCATTTAATTATACGAAAAAGTTGATAAAATGTTACACTTGCTCCCACAAATCTACAAATCCTTTACAAATTTACAAATACAATAAAAACACTTTGGCTAATATTTGTAAATTTGTAATTGATTTGTAATTTCGTAGAAATGCCAAAAAATACGAGTTAAAAAACTCTAATTATTTTACTCCAGCCACCAAGTGGCTCGCAAGCCACTTGGTGGCTTAAATACTAACCTTAGCTTAAATTCTATTATTTTGCGGGATTCCATGAAATATTTAATTTTTATGTTTTACACAACTTTGCAATTGTTATAAATTTAACATATCTAAAACAAAAAGGCAACAATGATTGATTTAAGATTGCAGATTGATGATTGAAGATTTGCCAAAATTCAATTGAATTAAAATCTTAAATCTTCAATCTGCAATCTTCAATATACCCCTCTTGCTTTTTTTAAAATAATATGAGAAAATATAAAAAATTAGTATTTAAGTCTAAACTACTCTGGACTTAAAATGCATGGCAGCACTTATTTAATTGTGATTTTTATATTATTTAATGATTTTAACTATTATTTTAGTCTACAAATATCTGGACTTAAATAATGATATTATTTAATATTAGTTAATTTATATATTTTAGTCTACAAATTTGTAGACTAAAGTCTAATATGGATGAACCAGAAGATATAAAAAAACATAGAAAACAATTGCTTGAAGTTAATATTCTAAATAAAAAAATAGTTAATCCTGTCTGGCTTTCTGTTTCTGAAGCGGCTAAATTAGGCGGAGTGCAAACAAAAACTATTCGCCGCGCCATTCAAGCTAAAATTATTCAATATAAAGTTATTAACAATCGCTATATTGTGAATTTTGCTTCTGTGATAATTTATTTACATAGTAAAAATAAATTAAAAAATAAATTAAATCAATTCGGCATTGGGCAATATATTGATAAATGGCGGGGTTAGCTCATAACCACATAACGATTAATTCGGGTAATCTATTATGGGTTATGCGCAGAATATGTTATAATACAAACAGTTATCCACACCTATTAAATCTGCTAAATAAAAATCTGCTAAATAAAATTTATAAACATCTTATAAATTCGTTGCGCGTTATGCGCCTGCCTCGTTTCGCGGAGCATTTGCGGAGTTATGCGATTATTAAGGAAAAAAATATGATAAAACAACTCAAATTTTTTAAATTTCAGCAATTGGCAAATTTTAAAAAGGCAATGATTTGCCTGATTGCTTTTACTATTATTGCCGGGCTTTGGCATGTCTACGGCTATAATTTAAAAAACAAATTTGCCAAAGCAGATAATTTAGCTTCTGTAACAGTCGCGCCCGCAGTTGATAATGTTGATAATCTTGCGGGAAATACTAACGCGACATGGAGGTTTACTATTAATAATGTCGTAGCGCTTTCATCATCAACTAATGCCGTGGAAATTACTTTCCCTGATACGATTGAAGGCAGTTGGAATTTATCAGGGATAGTCGCCTCAAGCACGACGGCGGATCCGACCTTGGAATTCGCCACTACTTCAGTAGCTGTTTTAGGTCAAAAAATTGTTGTGATTATGGTATCAGAAGACCAAACTAACGCCAATAATGCTTTTATTTTAGACATAAAAGGGGTGGGCAATCCAATGCTTGAAGCGAAAAATTTAACTAATTACAACTGGGCAATAAAAACATGCGTTTTGACAACTCATGGCGATCCAAGCTCAGGATGCGCTAGCGATCTTGATTCAGCTGTTACCGCGTCAGCAAGCATAACAAGGCGAGGCGGAATTATTAATGATTGGACTTACACTCCAAGCACTTACGCGGCAAACGCTACTGGCGTTGAATATACTATTACATTTACAGCCAGCACAACTTTGAATGTGGGAGAAAAAATTCATATTAATTTTCCTGCTGAAAGTTTTATAGCCAATGCCACTACTTCACTGCAAACTATTGTTGAAGGAGGAACAGCTCAAGTTGCGGCTGATGCTATCGCTACTTCAACAGGTTACGGGCTTTATCAGGTTATTTTAACATTAAGCGGAGGCGCGATTGATCCTTCCGCGACTTCAACCGTAACAATTGTTATTGGAAATATAACAAACCCGACAAAAGGATCTTATGGAAATTTAAGGGTATTTACCACAACGGCTGACAATGGCTTAGTGGATGGCGCGTTTTTTGGAATAGAGGCAGGAAGCGACAATGGGCCGCTTCCTGTTGATTCAATTTTAATCGGCGGGGAAAAAAAATATGGCGCTAAAGACAAAACAACTCTGCCGGAAATTATTGAAGAAACAAAAAAAAAAATTGCCGAAATTGTTAATAAAGATTCTATGACTGCGCAGGAACTTGCTGAAGAAATCATAACAATTGCTTATGACGCGGCTGAAATAGTTAAAGCAAATATCAACGCTTTGCTTGGCAAGCTTGGCTTTAAGCGGGATTTAGCCAAAGAGCAGGTGTCAGTGAAAAAATATGTTAAAAATTTAATAAAAGATGCTGCCGGGCTTCCGGAGCAAAGCCAGCATGCTTTAACTAACTTTATTGCTTACGGCACGGAAACAACTCTTGGGCTTGGCGAAGGCGAAAGGGCCGGCGTTATTAATAGCTTTAAATCAGCATTTGAAAATCTGCCGACTACTGAAGAAGACTGGAATGATGTAATAAAAATCGCTAATGGCAGATGGCCGGATAAGCAAAGCGAAAAAGCGGAAGAAAGGGCAAATATAAATTTTAGAGCGGTTTATTTAAGGGAGCCGGACAGATCAAATCCTCATGATGACGCGGCTATTACAGTAATGGCTTATGGCCTGCGCCCTGCCAACAGGAATTTAAACAGTGAAAAAGCCGCTATCAGAATATTTAAAGATATTTACGGATATAATCCGGAAAAAGCCGCTGCGTGGGATGTTGCAAGGGCGATTGCCTATTCAGGAGCGACACGATAATATTGAATTCAGTACAATACAAAAAACACCCCGATTTATATTGGGGTGTTTTTTTCAATTAAGCATAGGCATCTCCGCCCAGCCGAAAACGAATTTTTTAAAATGCGCAATGCCACGCCGCCCAGCCCCGCAGGATTGCGGGACAGGGCTATGCTATAAACTTTTAAGCCCGCTGAAGCGGGCTACTCGCCGTGCAAAGCCGATAGGTAAAAATATTGATAGCAATATCCCGCTTCAGCGGGATTAAAAAATCAAAATATAGCATAGGCATTCATGCCTATGCGGGCATATGCGGAGCTCGCTTTCTTTTCTCTTATTACTCAATCTTGAAAACCTTTAGCTTCTTCTAAGACTTTTTCCTCATCAATTGTTTTCACTTCCCTATTTCCCATAATCACCTTCCCATTAATAATAACATTTTCAACATCCTGCGCCTCAACGCAATATACTAAATGAGAAAAAGGATTATAAATCGGGGTTAAATGCGGCTTGTCTAAATTAATAGTAATAATATCAGCTCTTTTGCCATTTTCAAGCGAACCAATTTTATTTTCCAGTCCCAAAACTTTAGCTCCGCCAACCGTTGCCATCTTTACAACTTCTCGCGCCTTCAAAGCTGTCGGATCTAAACTACCAACCTTATGAAGCAAAGCGCAGGTTCGCATTTCTGAAAAAATATCTAAAGTATTATTACTGGCCGCGCTATCAGTGCCAATGCCAATAGTAATTCCCATTTTCAGCATCTCGGGTATTGGCGCAATCCCAGAAGCAAGCTTCATGTTACTCATCGGACAATGGCTTACTTTCACTCCCCTATTTTTATAAATTTCCAGATCATTATTGCTTAACCAAACACTATGCGCGGCAATAACCTTATCTGATAAAAAACCAATTTTATCTAAATATTCAACCGGCGATTTGCCATGCTGTTTTTTGCAATCATCAACTTCTTTTTTTGTTTCACTGATATGGATATGAATAGGGATATTAAATTCTTGCGCTAATTCTTTTATTTTTATTAATGTTTTTTTACAACAAGTATAAATTGCATGCGGTTGAATTGAAATATTGATTAATTCATCATCTTTGTATTTATTATAAAACTCTTTAAATAACCTAATTGCTTCATTCACGTTTTTATAACTTGGCGCGGGAAAATCTATAATAGCATCGCTTAACATTGCCCTGATACCAACTTGCTTGCAAGCTTCTGCTGTTACCCCGCTAAAATAATACATGTCATTAAAAAATGTTATACCTGATTTTATCATTTCTAAACATGCCAATTCGCTTGCTTTCCTAACAAAGTCCGGCTTAACAAATTTAGCTTCAGCCGGCCAAATATGCTTTTCCAGCCATTCAGTTAACGGCAAATCATCGGCCAAGCCGCGGAAATAAGCCATTGCGGCATGCGTATGAGTGTTAATTAAGCCGGGCATAACAATGCTGTTTCCGCAATCAATTACCTCGCGAGCGCTATATTGATTTTTCAAATCTTCAACTTTGCCAGCTTGTAAAATTTTATTTCCAGATACTACAACCATGCCATTTTCAATAATGTTCAAATCATTATCCATTGGCAAAACATATTTTGCTTTGATAATTAAATTGCAATTTTGCATAAATAGTTTGCCCCGCCAAACAACGCGCGTCCAGCGGGGCAAATAACGACTTTCTAATTTAATTTACTTTGACAGCCATCCAAACATCCAGCCAAAAACACCTTTGCTGTCCAGCTGTTTTTTGGCTAACTGCCGCAATCTGTTCTGCTCTATATCTAAATTTTGAATTTGTTCGGCTAAAACCTCTTTTACTTCCTGCTGGCAATCACAGTCTTCATACAAACTTTTGAGCTCCGCGATTTTCCCTTGGTTTTGGCTTGCTTCTTGCTGAAGCGCTTTAGCGCTTTCCTTGTCTCCGCCAAAAAAGAATTTTTTAATTATGCCGCGGGCTTGAATTTTTTCTTCAAATTCAATGGTTTTTTCAATTGAATTGTTAAACTCGGTGGCAATCTGGGAAATTTGCTTACCTATGCCGCCGACTAAATCTTCTGCCGCCAATAAAGCATGAACCGCCTCTCTAACTGTGTTTTGATTTTGAAAAACTTTCTGTTTTGTTTTATTGCTTATTTGCTCAACCTCCGCGCTTATGACCTGCTTCTGCTCCTTAATCATTGCTTTTAGCTCGGTAACAGTTTTGGCTCGCGTCTGCGCCTGGAGCATAATTCCTGTTTCTTCTCCCATATCTTGTGTTTGAGTTTGTGTCTGGGCTTGGGTTTGAACTTTTTGTCTGTTGGCTGTTGAAGGTTCTGTTTGCCCTGCTTTAATTTGAACAGCTTCTTCATCCTGTGTTTGAGTTTGCGCTGGCTCTCCTGCAGTGGTTTGCGGCGAAGCTTGATCGCCTTGGCCATTACCTTGACCAGCTTCCTTCACCGTGCCCTGCTGGGATGCTGCGGCTTGCGCGCCTGAAGCCAAAAATAAAAGCGCGAGAGAGATGATAAAAATTTTCTTCATACATTTTTATGCCGTGTTAAATTATTGAATTTAAAGACGGCGCATTAAATTAATATTTTTTATTATTTAATAAATAATCCTTTTTTATATTATATCAACAAATGCGGATATAAGCAATGCGTGCGCTGTTGATTTAAAAATTATTTACTGTTTCATCGTCCTCTGCGAAGAAACTGCGACGAGGCGAAAAAAATACGCTATAATATGTAAAATATAATAGCGCCGCTTACCCCGTTGAATAATTTCATTAGGCTCATTGCATAATGAGTTATGTAGCGTCCCGCAGGATTGCGGGATGAGGAAATTTCCTTTATGCGAAATAAATATCTATCTTTCCGGGCAATCACTGTCCGCTCCAACGCAAGCGTATACGCAAGACGGGCAAGCAATGTAATTTGACGGGCGAATGCAAGATTTTGTTTTGTCTCCCGGTTTTGGATTAACAAAACTGCAAATACACGCTTTTGTGTAGCTATAATGCCCGCCTGCCGCGCCGCAATCTTTCTGCACACAACCCACCCCGCTCATTCTTTGCCACTCATATCCCGGCTTACAGCCAAATTTATCTTTAGGAATATCAGTTAAACTAGTTGCCAATTCATCGTCATTATATGGACTCTTCTTTTTTCCCCCGCTTTGATCAGCCGCGCTTTCAGCCAATTCATCTCCTTTGTCAGTCAATCCTTCTTTTTCGCTTCCCATATCTTTAACTATTTGATCCAATATATTTCTTATATGATCTTTTAAATTGCCTTTAAGGCCGTCTTTATTTTCAGCCAATATCTCTTTTATGCGATCTCCAACCCTGTCTTTTAAATCATCTAAATCAAATTCTCCGTCATATTCATCCATCTGCTCAGTTAATAGCATTTCCAATAAAGTATCAAAGCCAATAGAATCCTGGTCTATTAATAGTTTAATTATATCAGGGTTAATAACATCTAAAATCTCATCTTCCAATTCATTTAAAGCAGCGTTTTTAATTTCGCCGATTACCGAATCAACCAAATTACTGGCGGCTAATTTCACAATATCTTGAGTTCTGATTTTATCGGCATTTTCATCAAATTTAACAGCTGTTTGCTTAACAGTGGCTATCATCTTGTCAAGTTCAATGGCTGTTTGAATATAATCATGCATATTAACATCCCTGCCAATTAATTGACCGCGCAATTTTTCACGAGCTTCTTCAAGTTTTGTTACATAATTCCTTAGCTCTCCAGCTTGATCGCGATACATTTGCCTGACTTCCCCTGTTAAACGCTTTTGTTCTTCAATGTCATTAATCGCGTTATTAACCCGCCGGGCGTTATTGAAAATTTGCCCGAACTTATGATGGCCGGCTAAATTTTGAGTTAGAATTCCGGAAGCAATCGGGCCTAAAACAGGACCCATCCAGCGAGTGGCTTTATCCGGAAGCTTGACAATGAAATGAGTTGCCCTTTTTATATCATGAAAAAATTGGCGAAATAAATTACGCGCCTGCGCCTGTTGCGGTATTGAAATAAATACCACCGCGGCCATTAAAATAACAAATATTAAATTTTTACAAAAACTCGTTTTCATTTTTTTTTAATCAAGCGTTTCCATATATGTTAAATAACCGCTTTCAAAAATAAACATCGCGCCTTTACTGGCATAAGTCTCAACACCATCGCCAAAAAAACCGGGAATTTCCATTGGCGCAAGATTAATTTTGCCGACTTGTTTTTCAACATCATTGACACTGGTATAAAAATCAAAATCTTCCGATTTTAACTGAGTAGATTCATATTCGCTATTGTCTTTTATATCCAATTCTTCAGTACCCACAATTTTCCCTCCGAGAAAAGTTACTTTTCTTTTCATGCTAGGATAAAACCATACTTCATGCCTGACAAACTCACTGCCTTCATCGCTGCCTTTAGGCCAATAAGCCAAAGCAAACTGCTCCGGCCGTCCCAGAGTTGATATTATTTCTTGTTGAGCTTCGGTTAAAGCTTTGCCGCTATCAATATAATTGAAATATACATAGCCCACTACAAAAATAATAACTATTAACACAATCAATTTAATAAAAAATTTTTTAACTTTTAACATAATATAAATATATTTCTTTACTTTTTTAATAGTATAGCAAAAATACATAAAAAGTAAACCTAATCTATTATTTTAACTTACCTTTTGCGTTTCCTGTTGCTCCACAACTTTAAAAACACAACCGCGCCTATTGCTAAAAT
>DAOWHZ010000037.1 GCA_030641105.1 bacterium
AATATTTAAGGTCTTTGCGATTCCTCTTGTAAATACTGTTTTTCCGCTTCCTAAATTTCCAGTAAGTGCCACAACATCGCCGCCTTTTAATTTTTTAGCAAAATTTTCAGCAAAAAATAGAGTTTGCTTTTCATTTTTAGAAATATATTTTTTCATAGAATAAAATGTAAATATTTTATTTTTACTTTAACATTGATAAATAATAAAATCAAAAAATAATTTATAATTAATTTTTCTTTTATGTCAAATTCAACAAAAAACGAATTAAGCATATCAACTGCTTCAATCGTAAAAATCGCGATTTTATTGCTGTTTTTTTATTTTCTGTATTTAACAGTTAATATTATATTAGTGCTTTTTGTTTCATTTATTCTTTTTTCAGCGTTGAATCCATTAGTGAATAAACTTCATCATTATAATATTCCGCGGCCTGCTGGCGTCGCGATTCTTTATCTGTTTTTATTTGTTATTATAATTTCGGTTTTTATTTTGCTTGCGCCGATTATTATTAGCCAGGTCGGTGATTTAATTAAAATTTTTCCAAATTATTTAGATAAAGCTTTTGCTAACTTTTCGCAATTAGAAGAATATTCTAATAAATATGGAATTAAAGAAAATATTCAGAATAATTTAGATGTATTAAGCGCGGGCGTTGGCGGCGGAATCAAGGGTATTATTTCAGTCGTTGCCGGAATTTTTGGAGGATTCGCGTCTTTTTTTATAATTTTAGTGATTAGCTTTTATATGTTGATAGAAAAATCTTTTATTAACAGTATGGCGCAAAATATAATCCCATTAAAATATAGAAAAGATTTTGTGAAATTATCAAATAAAATCAAGGAAAAATTAGGCGATTGGGCAAGAGCGCAAATGTTCTTGAGTTTGATTATTTTTGTTTTAACTTTCACGGCATTATCTATTTTTCAAATAAAATACGCGTTAGTTTTAGCTTTAATCGCTGGGCTTACGGAATTTATTCCTTATTTAGGTCCGATTATTGGCGCAATACCAGCAGTATTTTTATCTCTTTTTCAGTCGCCAGCATCTGCTTTAATTGTTATTATTATTTATGTTGTTATCCAGCAATTTGAAAATATGGTATTGGTTCCGCAAATTATGAAAAAAGTTGTCGGCATTAATCCTATTATTAGCATCGTTGCTTTAATGGCAGGATTTAAAATAGGCGGAGTATTTGGAGCTATTTTGGCAATTCCTTTGGCGATTTCCGTGATTGTTATTTTAAATTTTTTGCCAAAAGCTGAATTAAAAAAATAAAGTTTAATTAAAATAAAATTTATTAATTGTTTTGAATTACGAAATATATCAATTGTCATTCCCGCCTTCGCGGGAATGACAGATGATAGTTATTTTATCTATTTCGTAATTCAAAGTAATTAAAAAAATAAATAAAATTTTATGGACAACTTACCGCAAAATAATCAAAAATCGTTTTTGTCTTCTTTGACTGCTAAAATAATTTTAGCGCTGATTATTTTTGCTGGTTCGGCGATTATCATCATCAGCGGAACGAAGTTTATTACTGAGTATTATTGCAAAACATCAAACAGTAATAAAATCATTAAGCAGGTTAAGCAAACAGAACAAGAAAAAAATCAAACAGACACTTCCGATTTATCATCCAAAGCTTCAGCAACGGGTGACTGGCAGACTTATCAAAATAAGGAGTATGGATTTGAGTTTAAGTATCCGAAAGAATTAATATTACAAAAAGACGATACAATATATAAAATGATGGGTTTTAGTAATGGACAAGTTTATTATTATAATCTTTTAAAAAATTCAAAAAAATTTATTAATATTAAAGTAACTGATTTGAATAAAAATAAGTTTAACAAAAAAGAAAAAGCGAATTATGATGAAATGTTTGATTTTGTTAACAATTTTAATAGCAATATGAGATGTGATCAAAGAGAAATTTGTGAGGTAATAAAGGAAAAAGGATATACAAAAATAATAAACGATAATAGCGTTTCTTTTTTTACTAATGAATATGAAATAATAGTAGAGTGGGAATTAACATTGGAAAATAAACAAATTTTTGATCAAATTTTATCTACTTTTAAATTTACAAATTAAATTATGATAGCTTATTTAAAAGGAATAATTATAGAAAAAGACGAAAAGTCTGTGATTTTATTGGCTAACAATGTTGGCTATAAAATTTTACTGCATGAAAATTTTTTGAGCCAAATTAAAAAAACACAGGAAATTGAATTATTTCTTTATCAATATTGGCGGGAAGACACAATAAAATTATATGGTTTTGTCAATAAACAGCAATTAGATTTGTTTATTTTGTTGATTTCTATTTCAGGAGTTGGTCCGAGATCAGCTTCAGCTCTTTTAGATTCTATTGGAGTAAATAGCGTTAAATCCGCTATTGCCGGCAATCGTCCTGAAATTTTAAGCCAAGCTCCTGGTCTTGGTAAAAAAACAGCAGAAAGAATTATTGTTGAACTGAAAAATAAAGCGCTTGTTGTTGGAGATGAAAGTTTAAAAGAGATTAAATATTCTGATGAAGACAGCGATGTTGTTAACGCTTTAATTAGTTTGGGATACAATTTATATAATGCCCAGCAAATAGTTAAATCATTGCCAGAAGAAATTAAAGGCGTTGATAATAAAATTAAAGAAGCGTTAAAGG
>DAOWHZ010000010.1 GCA_030641105.1 bacterium
AAATTGTTGGCGTCAATTAAGTAAGGCATAAATATAGTTTATTATAAAAATGGTATTTTTACAATGGCGGATCAAGATCAATTAATATTAGACCTGTTGCGTAATAATTTACTACTGCAATTTCCATATTTCGGTAAATTTCTTTACAAATTTTTTGCTTACATGGTAATATGGGCCAAAAATTTTTAAAAGAAATTTCCTCAAAATCTGATCCCGCCATCCCTAAAATATTATTGATAGAAGGCGGGACGCTACGCAACTTATTACGCAACAGGTCTGATACAGGGAGTTGATTTTTATAAATAAAAATGATAGGGTAAAATTATTAGCATAATATTTTTCTTCTTGTTTTTCTTGTTCTTATTTTGTTATTTTAATAAATATGCTAAAAAAGCAATCAAAAATTAAAGTCAAAGCAGACAAAAGCCATCTTTTAACCTTGGGAGAGAAAATGTGCCGGGAAAGCATTAAGTTTGTCAGGGAGTTGGCTAATAATGCTTTATGACGCTGATGCCAGCGAAGCGTTTACTCGGCAGAGTAAGTTGTTGAAGGATGCGTGGGCGGGAAGAGAGTTGACATTGTGATTTAAATTGACTACAATTGTATTAGGAATTGACTACAATTTTATATGGATATATTAAAATTAACAAAATCCAAAACAAGAAAAAAAATTCTTCAGCTCTTTTTTTCTGATTTAACTAAAAAGTATTATCTTAGGGAGTTGGAAAGAATTTTAAATATTTCCGTGGGAAATATCCGCCGCGAACTTTTATCATTAGAAAAATACGGTATTTTTAAACATAAAAAAATGGGAAAACAGGTTTATTATTCAGTAAATCAACAATCCCCGATTTTTAAAGAGTTTAAAAAAATTATAGCTAAAACCATTGGCGCGGAAGCGCTAATAAAAAATGCTTTAAAAAATATTAAAGACATAAAAGTTGCTTTTATTTTTGGCTCTTTCGCTAAAGGCGAAGAAGATGCTTTATCTGATATTGATTTAATGATAATTGGCCAGCCAGACGAAGATATGCTGATTGCAAAAATTAGTAAATTAGAAAATCAGCTTAGCAGGGAAATTAATTATCATATTTTTGCGCCAATCAATTGGCAGAAAAGAATAAAGAAAAAAAATTCTTTTTTAAAAAATATTTTATTTCAAGCAAAAATATTTTTAATTGGTGATAATAATGATTTATCAAACATTAATTAACAAAGGATTACTAGAGCAAGAACAAATTGGCTTTGACCAAATCAACAAAGCATTAAGCAGGGCTTACAGAAATATTAAAAGCGCCAAAATTTTACTCAAAGATGATGATGAGGAAGAAGGAAGCAGTTCAAGAAAGAAATCCTCAAAAGAGATTGATATAAAAAATTTAACAACTATTATGTTCAACAAAAATCCATTAGTCCAAATAGACAATCGTCTGCTTAAATTTAATGAGCAACAATTTAAGAGGGTTTGATAGCAAGATTAAATAAAATTATTAATAACTATAAATCAAAAATCATAAACCCATGCTAACTCTTCTCAAAACCCGCTTCGGCTTTGACCAATTTCGCCCGGGCCAGGAACAAATTATTAATAACGCGCTGGCGAGTAAAGACACTTTTGTTATTATGCCAACCGGCGGGGGCAAGTCGCTTTGCTATCAACTGCCGGCGCTGAAATTAGACGGGCTTACTTTGGTTGTTTCCCCGCTAATCGCTTTAATGAAAGATCAGGTTGACGCGCTTAAAGCTAATGGCATTGCCGCTGAATTTATTAATAGCGCTTTAACCTACAATGAGATTGAGCGCGTGCAGTCAGAAGCCCGGGCCGGACGAATTAAAATATTATATCTTGCGCCGGAACGATTAGCCCTGCAATCATTCCAGAATTTTTTAACCGCGCTTAAAGTAAGCTTAATCGCCATTGACGAAGCGCACTGTATTTCTGAATGGGGCCATGACTTCAGGCCTGATTACCGCAATTTAATAATGTTGCGGCGCGATTTTCCCAATGTGCCGGTAATGGCTTTAACCGCCACCGCCACTGAAAAAGTGCGCCAGGACATTGCGGCGCAGCTTGGCTTGGCTAAAGCTAAAATTTTTCTTGCCAGTTTTGACAGGCCCAATCTCACCTATATTGTCCGCCCTAAAAGAAACGCTTTTGATAATTTAATAACAATTTTGGAAAAACATAAAAACAGCCCGGTGATTATTTACTGCTTTTCCCGCAAAGATACTGAAAATATAGCTGATGATCTGCGGCAAGAGGGCTTTAACGCTTTGCCGTATCATGCCGGGCTTGACAGTATTGTCCGCAAACAAACACAGGAAAAATTTATCCGCGACGAATTGCAGATTATTACAGCTACTAGTGCTTTTGGCAGGGGCATTGACAAGCCGGACATCCGCTTGATTGTCCATTATAATCTGCCAAAATCAATAGAAGGGTATTATCAGGAAACCGGCCGCGCCGGGCGGGACGGTTTGCCCAGCGAGTGCGTTTTATTTTATTCATTCGGCGATACTAAAAAACATTATTTTTTTATTGATCAAATAGAAAATAATCAGGAACAAGAAAACGCGGATAAAAAATTAAGGCAAGTGGTTGAATTTTGCGAACTTAATACCTGCCGCAGGGAATTTCTGCTTGCGTATTTTGGCGAGGTTACTACGGTTGCTGGCTGCAACGGCTGTGACATCTGTTTAACGCCCAAACAAGAATTTGACGCTACTGTAATTACGCAAAAAATTCTTTCTGCCATTATTCGCATCGGGGAACGATTTGGCGCTAATTATGTTATTAAAGTTTTACAAGGATCAGCCAGCCAAAAAATTCTTGAACGCGGGCATAACAATTTATCTGTTTATGGCATTGCGCGCGATCACAGTGAAGATGAACTGAAATATATTGTCAGCATGCTAATCGCAAAAAAATTGCTTTTGAAAACCGATGGCCAATATCCAACCTTAAGTTTAAGTGAAATGGGCAAAAAATTCCTTCAATTGCGCGAGAAAATTATTTTAAGCAAGCCCAAATCCGATGAACCGCATACAGCTAAAAGAGCAGAAGAGCTTGAATATAATCAGGGATTGTTTGATCAATTGCGGCTGCTGCGCAAAAAAATCGCGGACGCAAAAGGAGTGCCGCCTTTTGTTGTTTTCGGAGATGTTGCTTTACAGCAAATGGCTTATTATTGTCCGCAAACTTCTGAAAATTTTTCTCATATCAGCGGAGTAGGCGAGGAAAAGTTAGCCCGGTTTGGTGAAATTTTTATAAATACAATCAGCAAATATGCTAATGAACATAATTTAAGCGAGAAGGCTGTTCCTGTCCGGCGGACTAAAATTCAACGGACAGTAAAACGCGAGGGATCAACTTATGAAGAAACAAAAAAATACTTTTTACAAAAATTGCCAGTTGAAAAAGTTGCTGAAAAAAGAGGCCTGGCGCCAAGTACGATAGCCGGCCATTTAGAAAAATTAATTGCCACTGGTGAAAAATTTGATATTAATTATTTAAAGCCGCCGACAGAACGGTTTAAAAAAATAAAAAAAGCATTTCAAGAGTCCGGCGGCCTGAATTTGTCACCGGTCCGTGAAATACTTGGCGAGGAATATTCTTATGATGAATTAAGAATGGCAAGGATGTTTTTGTGATTAACTGCTTTTTAAGTTGGCGTAACTATTCACTGCCATTGCGATGAATCCTATCCCATCTTTGTCATTGCGAGGAAGCCCGAATGAGCGACAGCGAATAAGAGGCGACGAAGCAATCCCGCGAATATAGAGCTAACCACGGGATTGCTTCGCCTGCGGGCTCGCAATGACAGTGAGCAGTTACGACGGAAATATAGGTAGACCGTCGCAGTCCTCTGCGGAGAGACTGCGACGTAGCAGAGAGATTCTGCCGCAGCGTAAAAATTTATTATTTATGATGACCGCCAAAACCAAAATTGCAGGTGTTGAATTGGATTCATATATTTGTAATGCCTCTGGCCCGTTAGA
>DAOWHZ010000053.1 GCA_030641105.1 bacterium
ATCAATATTAAATTTACCAATTTTGAATTCAAGCGTGCCAAATGTTTGTTCGGCAATGTATTTATATAATTCTTCCACTAATTTCATGCCATCCTGATAATCAGCATAAGCCCAGTAGAATTCCATTTGCGAATAATCCTGCAAATGCTCCGCGTCCATGCCCTCATTCCTGAACTGCCTGCCGATTTCAAAAGTTTTTTCCAAGCCAGCCACCATTAACCGCTTCTGCCACAACTCACCCATAGAAATGCGCAAATAAACATCAATGTCCAAAGCATTGTGATGTGTTATAAACGGTCTGGCATCAGCGCCGCCAGTGGTATTTTCCAGCACTGGAGTTTCAACTTCTAAAAAACCTTTTTTAATCATAAATTCTCTAACTGCCTGCCAAAATATTGCTTTTTTTTCTATCATTTCCCTCACTTTTGGATTAAATAAAATGTCCAAATACCTTTTTCTGTAGCGCTCTTCCTCATCTTTTAACCCATGCCATTTATCCGGCAAAGGCCGCAGAGTTTTGGATAATAACTTCCACTCACTAACCATTATAGTTTCTTCACCTTTGTGCGTTAAAAAACACTTGCCTGTAACTTCAATAAAATCTCCTGTATCAATCAGTTTGGTGAATATTTTATAATTTTCAGCGCCAATTTCTCTTTTTGATAAAGCAATTTGAATTTTACCGCTACTGTCTTGCAGGTGGGCAAAAGTTAAATTGCCATGACTTCGCAAGCTGCGCAGTCTGCCAACAGCAGTAATTGTTTTTTGGCTTTTTTCTAACAAGCTGAATTTATCAAAAATAGCTTTAATTACATGAGTTCTGCAGGATTGAGCCGGATATGGATTTATGCCTAACTTTTGTAATTCTTTTAATTTTTGTA
The DNA here is from genome assembly GCA_030641105.1 of bacterium. Next base: position 882 of record DAOWHZ010000053.1, read on the forward strand.
GGCGTTCTTGGTATTCGCTAACCTTTATATTTTTCATAAAGATGTTATTAGTAAAATTAGTTAAATTAGTTCTTGGTTAAATCAATCTGAATAATAACTAATTTAACGTATTTAACTTATTTTACTAAAAACTAGTTTATTAGTAATTGCATGAAAATTTTCTAAAATTAAAAAAATCGATTAATCTTTAATATAATTATTTTACGCTATTTTTAACTTAAAGTCAAAAATAAAAAAATTACACCTAATGCCTTTTAGAGTGTAATTTTTTACTTATCATCGTAATTTACAAACAATTAATTAATTTGGCCCATACCCCTAATTCATAATTTCAGCTAAATGCTGACCAGCCTCTGGCTGGCATTATTCATAATTCAACCTTCATTCAACATTCAAGATTTTATACTCCGCTTCTCCGCTTGGAGTTTCCACTCTTATAATATCACCAACCTTTTTATTAATAAATGCCATGCCTAATGGAGATTCATTGGAAATTTTTCCAGTTGCCGGATCAGCTTCATTAAAACTAACAATTGTATATTGTCTTTCATTCTCATTGATTTTTACAGTTACTTTTGATCCCATGCCAACAGTTCCTTTATTATTGCCATTTTCCACTATTGTTAAATTTTTTAATAAAGCTGTTACTTCAGCAACCCTGCCTTCATTAAAGGCCTGTTCGTCTTTAGCTTCAGCGTATTCGGCGTTTTCACTTAAATCGCCTAATTCCTTGGCAGATGCTATCCGCTTGGCAATTTCTCGCCGGCGCGTTTTTGTTAAATGCTCCAGTTCTTTTTTTAGTTTATCATAACCTTCTTGGGAAATAATTTGATCGCCCATAGTTTTATTTGTTTAAAAATTAAATATATAATTCATAATATACAATAGATTGAAAAATTATGCAAGAGGAAAAATGAAATTTAAGATTTTAGATTTAAGATTTTAGATTTATTTAATATCATCACACTGACTAATATTAAATATCCAATCCCAAGAGGATGATTCATATAGGGGCTAAAAACACTAACTACAGCTATCACGACAAGACCGAGCGTTAATCCTGAAATAATTTTGTTTTGTGTATTGTGCCTTAATCCAATAATACAAATTTTACCCAGTAGCATTAAATAAGCAATTATTCCAAAAAATCCTAATTTTAGCCAAATATCCAACCAGCCCCATTCAAACGCGTAAGTTGTGTATTCGCCAATCGGGCTTGATTGCAGGACTCGCGGATCGCTGGACTTGTAAGTTACCGTAGCTCCAAAACCCTGGCCTAAAATTGGCGCTCGCTTAATTTCATTCCATAGCTTTGGCAATAATGTCCAACGAGAAGATACTCCAGCTTCGCCGGTTATTTGGCTGGCACGTCCTGATAATAATTCTGTTGTAGCAAAGCCGCCTATTGGCTGAGGATATGGAAATTTTACTACTGCGGCGATCAGTCCAACGCTAAAAATCCCAGCGCATAATAAAATAGCATTTGTAATAATAAATTTTTTCCAGCCAATCTTATAAAATAATAAAATAATAAAATAATAAAATAATAAGCCAACTATTAATCCTGCCCAAAAACTGCGGGAGAAACTAATTAGAATTGTAGAAAATAAAATAGTAATAAGTAATAAGTAATAAGTAATAAGCTTTTTAGAAGCCGAGCTTCCTATAGGAAGCTCGGCTTCTTTTATTCTCTGCCGCGTCAGAGTCTCCCGAAGGGGACTCTGACGGTTTACTGACTTAATTTCATTTACTATAAACATCAAAAACACAAAAAATCCGATTAAAACAAAAATATGAGATTGAAAAAAGATGCGGTAAAAGCCGCCTTGCATTTGCGTTATTTCCCCTACCCCGCTAACCCGCACCCATCGGTACAATTCGCTTGTCATGCCAATCATATTATGTGAAAAAGCAAACAAAAGAAAAAATGTTTTTGCGCTAAGCCAGATTATAGAAGCTGTGAAGATTTGCATCAAAGCCACCGAGTGGCTTTTTGAGCCACTCGGTGGCTTTGATGCAAACACACTATAAACCGGAAAAATCAAAGTAAAATAAAGCCAGCCGTTAAAGTCAAAAAATATATTATTGAACTCATTATGATTTAAAAAGCCATTGATTATGCCCCAGATGATAAAAACAAATAAAATAATAAAGTAAGACCGTAGAGGCGAAACCTCTTTAAGAGAGGTTTCGCCTCTTATTACCGCTTTCCCAAACCAAACAGACATCACAATTAACCATAAAGCAATGCGAATAGAAATAATTAAACCATCCTGTTCAAAAAAGAATAAATATCCTTTTGAGCCAATAAATAATTCTGCAAATAATATCCATAACCCATATTCTAATTTTATTAATGACGCAATAATAGTTAATAATACAATTATAAAAAAGCCAATTTTATTAAAATCAGATAAAAGATAGCCAAAAAGAGAAAATAATTCAGCTAAAAAAATAAACGCTAATATTAAAGTAAATTTTCGGTTGAAGAGGTTTAGGCTTGACATTTTATTAAGAGTATGTTAATATAATTTAATATTACATTCGGTAACATTTTAAACGTACATTAAATAAAAGGGAGGAGGTTAAATTATGATTGAAGCTATAACTATAATGGACTGTGTATCGGGGTTAATTTTTGGCTTTGGAGTGTTAATTGGAGGATTGTGTTTAATAGCAGCCATAGAGAATATTAGCAATTCTTCGCCAAATGAACAAAGGACTATTGTCAAGTGCCTATTATCCATTGTATTTATGGTATGTGGAATAGGCGTTAAATTCTTATTTGGTTAGTTTAGTGCTTTCCAAATGCAATAGGCATGATTTTTTGAATTATGCCTATTTTTATTTTTCACAAATCAAACTCAACACTATCCCCTACTTTAATTTCATTCCCATCACAAAACCCAGCATTAACTTCTAAAACATAATTAACCGGCAGATCGCTTGAATAACGCATGACAGGATTACTGCTTTCTGGGATTGCGTTTTTATTTATTTTAACAATTTTACCTGCCTGCGCAGACAGGTTATCATCAATCCAGATTATATCAAGGGGAAAATTCATATTGCGCATAACAAAAGTTCTAACTTGCTTGTCAGAAAAAACAAACAACATCCCGCAATTATCGCATAGTTCTTTTTTATTACTCAAACCTTGATACTGCAATTCCGGCGTATCTGCAATTTCAATTTTTATTTTTTTATTATTTATAGTAACAAATTTTTCATTGTCTTGCGAACATGCGGATAACATTAATATGGCTCCGCATATTAAAAATAATATTTTTTTCATATTTTCTAAGAAGAAACCGAGTTTCCAAAATTTTTTTAAAAAAATTTTGGAAACTCGGTTTCTTTATTATGTTTCTTTTTAATAATTTCAACCGCCTCATTATACTTCTTCACGCTTGGCAAAAATGGAAATAATTTATAAGCAAACGACGGCAGCCAGCTACTCATAGTGTATCCACCCCCCATTATTGTAAATAATACTTTATCAATCCATACTCCGCTATGCCCTTGCTCAAACATTGTCAGCCACAAATCCCAATCCTGCAGCCGTTTTATTGATTCATCAAATCCAGGGAAGTGCTCTTTACGCATTAATGAAGTAGTATGAATAAAAGGTATTTGCTTCAGTTTTTCTGCATCAAAGGGCCAAAGTTTAAAAATTTTACAGCCATATTTGAATGACGAATAAGTATAACTTGCTTTTGGATTATTTTTTAAAGCATCCAGCATAATTTTAAGCATTTCCGGCTTCATTATAATATCAGCGTCGCAAAAAAGCAGATATTTGCCTTTGGCAATTTTTGCGCCTCTGTTCCGCGCCGGGTTTGATCCTTTGTTTTCTTGGTTAAAATAAGAAAATTTATGGATTAATTCTGATTTATATTTATCTAATATTTTTTCAATATTATCAGTAGATCCGTCATTAACAATAATAATTTCATAGTTATTATAAGTTTGTTTTAAAATACTATCTAAACATTTGGATAGTTTTTTTGCCTGATTGTAGACAGGAATGATTATGGAAATCATATGTTTTTTTGGAAGAGGCTAAGCTACTACGATGTGTTTCAAATCGTAGTAGCTTAGCTTCTTTGCACACTATTATAAATCTTTCTCGCCTGTCTTTCACAATTAAACCTTTCAATAGCCCGACGCCATCCTTGCTCGCCTAATTTTTGCCGCAATCTTTGATTTAAAGCTAATTCAAGGATACCTTCGGCTATAGCTTCTGTATTGTCCGGATCAACTAATATGCCGTTTACATGATCCTCAACCGCATCTTGCACTCCCCCGCTTTCTCCGGCAATAACCGGCTTATTGCATAAATTGGCTTCAAGATAAACAATACCAAATCCTTCAAAGTCGCCATCCATATTTCTGGCAGG
>DAOWHZ010000097.1 GCA_030641105.1 bacterium
AAAAGAAAAACAAGTGCTTTAAAGGAGATAGCTGGAGACCCAGCGGTTAATAATGTGCTTGACTTTAAAAAAAAGAAAAACCAGCAAAATCAACAAAAAAGAGTAATATTAAATGAAGATGAGCAAAAATTAGTAAGTAAAAGTTTTATGGCGGATTTGGAGAATTTTAAAGAAAGCAGAAAGTATGATGTCGGCAATAATAGGCCGTGAGCGCGTGCTTAACTGAATATCAGTTTATTTTGTAATAAATTTCAACCTTAAAGGCATCACCTCTGTAATTGATGTTTTTTATTCCCTTTAACTATTAACCACCCCAGCCCAATTACCCCTCCCACAATCATCACATCAGCCAAGTTAAAAACCGTAAAATATTTTAAATCAAAATAATCAATAACATAACCATATTTAATCCGATCAAATAGATTGCTAACAGCGCCGCAAATAATCAATAACAACAAACTGAATTTTTTGCTATCCTGTTCTTTAAATAAATATAATAAATAAAAAATTAAAACAAATATAATTAAAATTATTAAAATATTTAACCACCAACCTATTAATGGTATAGAAAAAGCAATATTATAATTGCTTGCAAAATTAAATTTAAAAAAGTCGCCTATTATTTTTTTATTATTTAAAAAATCATTAACAGCTAAAAATTTTAAAAAACGATCAAGCGCAATAAAAAAAATGCCGATTAAAATTTTAATCGGCATTTTTTTTATATTTCCAAAATACTTAAAACACATATTTAAAATTGGATTGTTAAAATAGTGAGAATAAATATAATTACAGATAATCTCAACTATCCTAAAAATCGCACAAAACCCCAAAAATCTTAATTCTCAAACCGCTTTTTGCAATTTATTTTTGCATTCAATGCAAGCGCTGGAAACCGGACGGGCCAATAACCGCTTTTCGCCGATTTCCTTGCCGCAATATTTACAAATACCATAAGTGCCCCTGGCAATACGATCTAAAGTTTTATTAATATCGCGTAAAGTATTTTCTAAAATTTTCTCTGTTGCTAAATTAGTTGAATATTCGCCAATTTCCTGTACATTTTCATCGCTTTTATTGCCAAAATCAGGAAATTTAGTCCTGTGTTCATCTCTTTCATGTTCATCTTTCTTGGTAAAAGCAGCTAAATCTTCTTCAATTTGCTTTTTTCTGGCTTGTAAATTCTTTTTTATTTTTTCTATTATTTTCTTATCCATATTTTAAACCTTAATGGTTAAGGCTCAAATGAAAGTGAAGGGGTTAATTTTTGAAATCCCAAATTATCACCGCAATAAGCGGGATCCCGCCCACAACAATAAATAAGTGGCGGGACAAGCACCAAATAACAAACAAATTTTCAGCCAGAGGCTGATCTGCCTCAGGCATGACAATTTCCAAAATTCCAAAACTATGATTTTTAACAGCTAAAATTAGCTTTATTGATGTTTGCCTGCCCGCCAAGCTTCGCTTGCGATAGCAGGCGGGGAATTTAGGTCATTGGGATTTGAGATTTGTTTGTTATTTGGGATTTGAGATTTGGGATTTATGCACAAAGGGGTCTCTGGTTTCATTTGAGCCTTAACCCTTAATTAATAAAACCCCGTAAAGTAATGGGATTATCTAACTCCATTATATAGTAAAAAATTATTTTTGACAAGACTTTGTTTAACACGATTTTCTCCAAAAAAAGAAGGGGCCAGGAAGCCCCTTCTTTATATATTAATGAATTTATGAGCTTACACTGACCCCCATCCCTAAAGATTTATCTCTTAAACTCATCATTTTGTGATGAGTAAGAAAATCCCTACCTTCAGGGCATGAAGCCTCGCACCGACTTATAAAGCTTAACTCTTCTACCATGTCTATGGCAACCCCCTTTTATTATTTAAAACAATAATAAGGGCTTACCGCTTTTTTATTTTTGTTTTATAAAATGACCATGTCGGTACTGGTCTGAAAAGAACAGTAGAAAAGTATTCTATTATTAATATAACATAAAAAAAACAAAAAATCAACCCCAAGCAATCAAAGTAATAAAATTATTCTTTTTTATAAAAAATAAGCTAATTTTAGTAATAAATTTTAACTATTAATCTGTAATTAAAAATTTTATTATATTTATTACATATTTAAGTCCACAGTTTTGTAGACTTAAATACTAAACTTATCCACAAAATTAATAACTTATCCACAGTTTTATTCAAATTTAAGTCCACAAAAATGTGGACTTAAATATAATAAACAGTAAAAAATCTGATAATAACAGCCGATTCCCAATTTTTAACTTTGGTCTACAAAAATGTAGACTAAAGTTAAAATATCAATAAAATTCCTTTAATGTCTTATTCTGCTATCTGCTGAATGAGGTCCAGACCGGAATCGAACCGGTGATAACGGTTTTGCAGACCGTTGCCTTAACCGCTTGGCTACTGGACCATTTTAAATAAAAATTTGTAATTGGTAATTGGTAATTTGGGAAGCGAAAAAAATAAAACTTGACTTTTACATCCAAATTACAAATTACTTTTAATATAGCAAATTTTTACCTTAAAAACAAGGCCAAAATATTAGACAACAGAAAACAGACGATAGAAATAAAAAAAACCCTCTCTATGAAAAGGGTATCTTCTGTTTTCCTGCCTGCGCAGGCAGGCTGCTTTCTATTTTCTAAATCATTCCATTACTTCAATTTTAGCCATTTTTACACCAAATTTCTTTGCTTCCCCTTTATCTATCATCCAAATATCTACACGATCAGAGTATCTTTCATTCATCCTATCGCGAACAATAAATACTTTATCACCAAATAAATCAGGAATTCTTACTTTAGAGCCAAAGCGCAAGAAATTAGCGGCTATTGTATCTTCAATGCCATGCTCACACAAATTAAACCCGTTAGCAGTTATACATGGGCTGTCATCAGTTTGTCCAATTTCTGAATTATAAGCGGTAATCGTATGATAGCCAGACCATTTTACGCTTATATCATCATTTTCCGGCAAGCGATTCGTATTAACAGGTTCGCTAATGTCTTTATTAGTATCTAAAATAATTTGTTCATCCCCTGTATTTATATCAGCTTCAACTGCTTCGCTAGCCATTGCCGGTATAGGGAAAAGTAAGAAATCAAACAAAAATACTAAAACCAGCAAAATAATTATTTTTTTAGCTTGTTTTAAAGATATTATTCGTTTATGGTTTTTGTGCAAAGCTTCCATATATTCTACAAATTACGAAATGCCCCTGTTTTGTCATTTAAAAATATATTGCTAATTTTAGTTATTTTTCTATATCTATTTGTGGCTATTTGTATAATTTAGCAAACAAAAAACCCTATCATGTCCTGAAAAGACATTTTAATAGGGATTTTCTTACTTCTACTTTTAGCTTATCATAGATCTAAAAGTAAGTCAACCCTGCCACACGTTACTTTTTAATCACATTTAAGTCTACATTTATGTGGACTTAAATTTAAAGTGCTATAATAAATACAGTAGCTAAAAAAGGTTAAAGAAGACTAGGGTTGACAAGTTTTTATAAATATGTTATTTTGATACCATATTGATCTTTTCAAATAAAAATCCGCTTAATCAATAATCAGTGGCTCATTTTAGTCCACAGATTAAGCTGATTATAAATAAAAAAGGGAGGGGATTGCTATGAGAAAAATAATTTTTGGAATGGTACTTTCAGCTTTATTATCAGCAACAGGAATTTTAAATATGTGGCTGATAATAAAAAAGGGAGATGCTGACCCGACAGAAAGCCTTTTATCATTTGCGCCTATTGTGATAGGGTTTTTGCTTTTTTTATTTTTTAACAGCAAAAGAGAAAGAATTATTGACCTTAATATGGAATATCCTAAGAGGAGGGGATTGTTATGAAAAAATTATTGGTAATTTTAGTAATTTTGTTGGCAATGGTTTGGATGGCTGGATGCGCAGGAAAACGCCATTCTGTTTTTAAGCCACACTCAGATGGCAGTTTAGAACATAATGGATGGAATATAAGCATCTTTAATCCTGACACGGGTCCTGTTTCGTTAGCTGAAGCTTATAGAATAAAAAAACAGGCTGATGCGCTAGAAACAATGGTTAATAACATCTCTGACGGCAGAACCGAAGGATCAAGTAAAGGATTCTTAATAGGTATTATTAACAATGATCCTTACAGAAGCACATATTTCTATCATCCTGAAATGCCGGGAATGAAAATCACTTTAGATTCTAAAGGTGGTTATTTTATTCTGCCAGTTCGTACAATGCCAACTCAAATTACTCTTTACAACCCTAATGGAACAGTGGGTGATAAAATTTACCCTCTTAAAGATTTGAGTAGGTATAATTATCAAGGCAATAACCGCGGATGCAAAAAATATGTTGGCGCTTATGAAGTTGATCTGAGATACACCATTGACAAAATCCGTTACAAAAACTGAAAATCAAGTAGGAACCAAAAAGGATGTTCATTAATTGAACATCCTTTTCTTTTTATATTAAAATAATATTATTTAACCTTCGTGTATATCATAACCTCCCGTCCCCCACGGCAAATACTTAAATACAAAATAAGTAATTGAATAAGCCGCAATAATTATTATTAAGCCGATTATAGCTCTTCGTATTGCATCCTTAGCTTCTTTAACCTTGTCTTCATTGCCTTCAGCTATCATCCACTTATGCCCGGCTAAAATAATTAAAATTATAAAAGTAATTCCTATAAGAGCTAAAAAACCCTTAATAACAGAGGCCATTACTTCACCTACGGTTGCGTTTGGATCAAATCCTGCTTTTCCTGCCAGTCCCTCTGCCCCTGCTTGCTTTTTTATTTCTGTTATAGTACCAGAATCCAATAAACCAGCTTGAGAGAAATTAGCAACCACTAAAAAAAGAATAATTATTATAAAAATGAAAGCAAATTTTATTTTATAACTTCTCATAAAATTATTATTTTAGTAAAAATTTTTCCATAAACGCCCAAATCGCATAAGACCCAATTACAATAATCAATCCAATAATCGCCCGCCACAAAGTTACTTTGGCTTTAGTAAGCTGCTCCTCATGGCCGCTGGCAGTCATCCATAAATGGCCGGCATAAACCATTAAAATTATAAAAATTACGCCTAATAAGCTTAAAAAGGCCTTAACAGCAGTTCCTGCAAATTTAGAAATTGTTGTCTCATTAGTATCTGCGGCATAAGGCCCTTTATCGCTTCCCACTTCTATTAATTTATCCAAAACCGGATTTCCGGCAAAAACAAAATAAGGCAGGACTAAAACTGCTGTTAAAATAATTAAAATTAAAATTTGTTTAAGTAGTTTGTTCATGTATTATTTTAAAGTACCTACCCCCAACCTCTCAATCACAAAATAACTGATCGCGTACGCCCCGATTACTATGATTAAACCGATAATAGCGGCTGTTAAAGTATTTTTAGCTTTAGTAAGCTGTTCTTCGTTTCCCCGCGCAGTCATCCACAAATACCCGCCGTAAATAGCTAAAATCAAAAAGACAACGCCTAGAAAAGTAAGAGCGGTTTGGATAATAGTAGAAATTGTAAATTCTATACCGACATCATCACCAGTATCATATCCAGCCAAATCAGCAGCTTTGTCAAGAAAGCTATATTCATCACCAATCAAAAACGCATCCCCTAAATTAGCGGCTAAAGTCAAATTAGAGCAAAATAAAACCGCAAAAATTATTAATAAAGCAAAAAGTGATATTTTTTTTGAAAACATAATTTTTATAAATAACAAATATAAACTATTGTATAGTCGGAACGCTAAAAAATACCAATCGTGTTACAGAATAAGCCGCCAAAACCACAATCAATCCAATCAAAGCGTTTTTAATAATATTTTTCGCTTTTTCAACCTCCTGCTCATTGCCCCGCGCTGTCATCCAGATATACCCGCCGTAAATCATTAATATTAAAAAAACAACGCCTAAGAATACTAAAACCGCGCCAATAATCTTACCAATGCCATATGGCAAACTATAATTAAAATCACTCGTAGCTTCATATCCTGCTTCAAACCCTGTATTAATTAATCCGCTATCATCCTCAAAATCATAACCCAACACCTGCTCAACATTAACACATACTAAAAAACTACTAAGAATAACTATATTAAAAATAATAATTAATGATTTTTTCATAAATACTGCCTTATTTATCCTGCGCTTGTCAATGCCTCCCCAATATAAACCGTAATCGCGTAAGCCGCTAATATAATAATTAAACCAATAGTAGCCGCGATAATTAGTTCCTTGGCTTTTTCAATCTGCTGTTCGTTGCCCCGCGCCGTCATCCAAAGAAAACCGCCGTAAATCATTAAAATAAAAAACAAAATTCCAATAAAAGCCAAAGCCGCGCCAACAACTTTGCCAATAATTTCCGCTGGACCTTCGTCTTTAAAGGGAATATCATCATCAAAAGCTACTTTAGCTGTATCACCCAAACCATAATCTTCTCCTGCCAATACAGCTTGCCCTAAAATAAAAAAAGCCAAAAGAAAAATAATGAATATAATAATTTTTTTTCTTTTGGCCAAGTTAAAAATTCCTAAAAACATACTCTTTTGTTAGCAGTCTTGTTATTAGTTAAATACGTTAAATTAATAAAAATTATTACAAAACCATAAACAAACACCACTAAATTATTATTACAAAATACCCTATCAAGACCCCTTTTGCTTTGCCAAATATTTTAAGTAACCACATTAGACATCTGATTAAGCACAAAAGTGGTAATTGCCCAGGCAGATAAGATAATAATCAAACCAATAACACCGGCTATAATTATTTTTCTGGCTTGAGCCACTTTGTCTTCATTGCCAGCAGCAGTTAACCAGGTAAAACCGCCATACAAAATAATTATTACAGCAATAATGCCTAAAAAGGTCATTATTACTTTAATTAAAGTGACCGCGGCGTCTCTTGGGTCTGCATTGCCTAGGCCAAGGTTTTCAGCATAATTAAAGCCGAAATCGGGTTGAGCTGAAACAAAAGCGCAAGGAGTCAGCATAAGAGCCATCATAGCAAAAATTACTAATTTTTTCATAATTCATTTTTTTAAATTCATCTGCTAAATACGAATTTTAAAAATTATATAAAAAATATTCAAAAATCTAAAATTTTTAACTTCGCGCTATTTTTTACACAGTAACTAACTAATATCTTTCCACAGCTCTAACCGCAAAGAATTTGCAATCAAAGCAGTGGATCTCGATACAAAATCGAGATTCCACTATATTTTATATTCTTAGAACCGGTTCTATGAATATTATTGATTATTATATTAGGATACTACATTTGACATCTGATTAACCACAAAAGCGGTAATTGCCCATGCTGATAAGATAATAATTAAACCAATAATACCAGCCACAATTAATTTTCTGGCTTCAGCTACTTTATCT
>DAOWHZ010000046.1 GCA_030641105.1 bacterium
AAATTAGTTCTTAAATAATGAAATATAGAACTAAGAACTAAGAACTAAGAACTAATTTAACTAATTTTTAGGTCTAAAAAAATATACATAATTGAAGATAATGCTAATATTTTGTATAGCTTGCAAGCCAAGTTTAGCGCAGATGGTTTTAAGGTAAAAACAGATGCGGGTACTGATGATATTTTAGAGATTGAAAATAGAATAAAGATGTATATGCCTGATTTTATTATCCTGGATTTGATTTTGCCTAATTTTGACGGATTTGATTTATTAAAAAAATTAAAAAGTTTGGATGAAACAAAAGATATGCCTATTTTTGTTTTTACTAATTTAAGTGATAAGGATAGCAGGGTCAGAGGATTGGATTTGGGCGCGGATTATTATTTTATTAAAGATGATTTTAGTATTGATGAGCTTGTGGGCAAGGTGAAGAAGATTATTGAAAATAGGGAGAAGATTTAAGATTGAAAAGTAAAAATATAATCCGAATCTACAAATTATATCCAAATACTACAAATGGCTACAAATCGAATTAACTTTTATTTGGATAATTCGTAATTTGGGGCATTTGGATATAATTTGTAGATTAGGATTATTATGAATATGAAAAAAGTGATAATCATTCTAATAATATTGGCGGTTGCAGGCGCTGTAACTGCTTACTTTGTTTTGGGTAAAAAGGATGCAGTTGAGTATACTACAGCTAAGGTTGAAAAAGGCGACATTATACAGACTGTTAGTGAAACAGGCACGGTTAAGGCAAGCAGTGAAATTGACTTGAATTTTTTAAATAGCGGAAAAATAGCTAAAATTTTAGTTAAAATTGGAGACAAAGCAAGAAAAGATCAAATATTAGCTGAATTAGATTATAGCGGTTTGTCCATTAAACAACAGGAAGCGCAGGCGAATTTAGAAGTTGCCCGAGCAAATTTGGCCAGACTTTTAGCCGGGACCGGATCTGAAGAAATTGCTGTTAGTCAAGCCAATGTTGATCAGGCTAAAACCGCTTATGGCGCGGCTGTACGCGAACTGGAAAAAGTTAAAAATATTGCGGCAGAAAATATTGTTCAAGCAGAAAAAGCATTGAGCGATTTAGAGTTAAAGACCGAAAATGATGTTACTCCTTATGAACAGGCAGTAACAGTTGCTCAAATTAGTTTAAATAATACTAAAATCACTTATCAAAGATCAATTGACAATAAAGAAGTGGCGGCTTTGACAACTGTAGAAGATAAATTAACAGTTGTTGATACAGCGCTTGATGCAATTAATACTATTGTTACTGATGATGACGCCAAGGATGTTTTAAGTGTGAAAAATATATCTTATTTAAATGACACTAAAAATAATCATAGCCAGGCAATAGAATTGCTAACAGCGGCAAAGAGTGGTTTAACAACAGCTAAGCAAAATAAAACTAACACTAATATTAATCAGGCCATAGGCGACATCTTAACTGCTTTAAACAAAACTTTTATTGCTTTAAATAATTGTTATGATGCTTTAGAAAATAGTGTTACTTCTGCGGATTTTACGCAAACAGAGTTAGACGTTTTTAAAACTGATGTTAGCGCTGATTTAACTTCTATCAGCGCCGCAATCTCCGCGGTGCAAACCGCGCAGCAAAATTTAGCTGATGCCATTTTGGATTATCAAACTAATATATCTAATGCTGAAGAAAATTTAGCTAATAAACAAGCCGCTTTAGACAATGCTGTTATTACGGCAGAAAATGCTTTAGCCACAGCTAAAGTTTCAGGCGAGCAACAGACAACAGCGGCGCAAACCAAGGTTGATACCGCTAAAGAGGCCTGGCAAGTGGCTAAGGCGCAATTAGTTCAAGTTAAAGCGCCGGTTAGCGCCCATGATGTAGCTTTGGAGCGAGCTAAAATTAAACAAGCTCAAGCCGCTTTGGATTCTGTTAAAAATCAGATTGGTAATAGCATTATCAGAGCGCCAATTAATGGAACTATCATCAAGGTTGATTATGAAGTTGGGGAGCAAGCGCAAGCTGCCACGCCGGTTATTTCTATGCTGGCTAAAAACCATTTTGAGATAGAAGTTTTAGTATCAGAAGCTGATATTGCCAAAGTTAAAATCAATGATCCCGCTGAGATTACTTTGGACGCTTTTGGCGAGGATATTAAATTTGCGGGCAAAGTGTATTTTATTGAGCCGGCTGAAACAGAAGTTCAGGATGTGATTTATTATAAAGTTGTTGTTGCCCTCACCCCCGGCCCCTCTCCCACAACTGCGTTGCGGGAGAGGGGAGCTCTTGGAATGAATTTGGCTGGGATGAAATCCGGGATGACGGCTAATGTTATTATTACTACGGCGGAGAAGAAAAATGTTTTGATTATGCCGTCTCGGGCGGTTATTGAGAAAAATGGCGATAGAATAGTTAGGGTATTAGTTAATGGAATAATTAATGAAGCATTGGTTAAAGTCGGCTTGCGGGGAGATGAGGGCATGGTTGAAGTGCTGGAAGGTGTTAAAGAGGGGGATGTGGTGGTTACTTTTATTAAGGAGAAAAAGTAATAAGTAAATAGACAATAGTAAATAGTTTATAAAAATTTATTTTTTACTATTTACTATTTACTATTTATTATAATGTCAATTCCACTCATAAATGTTCAAAATTTAAAAAAAGAATTCGTAACCGGCGAGGTCGTGACTAAAGTTTTGCACGGCCTTTCTTTTGCTATTCAAAAAGGTGAATTTGTGGCCATTATGGGGCCGTCCGGGTCTGGCAAGTCCACCTTGATGCATATTTTAGGGTTTTTAGATAAAGCCACATCCGGCCATTACGCGTTTGAAGGCAGGGAGGTGACTAAGTTAGATGATAATGAATTAGCTTTAATGCGCAATGAAAAAGTTGGCTTTGTTTTTCAGTCATTTAATTTACTGCCGCGGACTACTGTTTTGGAAAATGTGAAATTGCCCTTAACATATGCGCGCAAAGCCCCCTCCCCTAGCCCCTCCCCCGCAACTGCGTTGCGGGAGAGGGGAGCTATGAAAAAAATAAATATAGATGAACGGGCTAAACAGGTTTTAGAAAGCGTTGGGCTGGGGCATCGGCTGAATTATTATACTAATCAAATTTCAGGCGGGGAAAAACAGCGAGTGGCTATTGCCCGGGCATTGGTTAATAATCCATCTATTATTTTTGCAGATGAGCCAACTGGGAATCTGGACTCTAAATCAGGCGTGCAGATAATGGAGATTTTGCAAAAATTAAATGAGCAAGGCAACACTATCATTTTAGTTACCCATGAAACTTATACTTCAGAACATGCCAGGAGAATTATTCAGATTCACGACGGCTTAATTACTAAAGATTATTTAGTGGAGCATAGGAGGGTGGCGAATGATGGGGAAATATTAAAATAAAAAACTACAAGGATTATTTTTATAAAAGGATAAATGTTTATTTAGATTATTTAGATATTAGGATATTGGATATTGGATTTTTCATTATTTTTGTTAATATCCAATATCCAATATATTATCCTTTTAAACAAATAATTCATGTAGTTATATTTATGTTAAATCGCTGTAAACAGTGTATAATCACCTCCATTACCGCTCTTCTCGCTAACAAAGCAAGAAGTTTTTTAACTATGCTGGGGATTATTATTGGCGTGGGCGCGGTAATTGTGATTATGGCGGTCGGGGCCGGAGCGCAAAATTTGATTTTGGCTCAAGTTGAAAGTTTAGGCACTAATATTATTGGTATTATGCCGGGCAAATCAGAAGCAGGCCTCCCGACTTCGGCTATGGGTATTGTTATTACCACTTTGACTTATGATGATATTTTAGCTTTACGTAAAAAAACAAATGTTCCTAATATTGTGGATGTAGTGGGTTATACCAAAGGGGTTGCTACTATTAGTTGGGGTTCAAATACTTATGATACAAATTTAAGCGGCTGCACTGTTGGTTACATAGAAGTTGAAGGCGGAGAAGTGGAGCGAGGCAGATTTCTTACTAAAGACGAGCAAAGAAATATGCCGCGAGTAGCAATTTTAGGAAGAGCTGTTAAAGACGAATTGTTTGGCGAGTCTGAAGCAGTTGGCCAGCGAATTAAAATTAAAAAACATACTTTTGAAGTAATTGGCGTTATGGAAGAGCGGGGGACTGTTGCTTTTCAGGATTATGATGATCAGATTTTTTTGCCTTTAAAGACCATGCAAAAGTTAATTGCCGGAGTTAATCATTTAGGTTTGATTAGGGCAAAAGTTGATAAGGATGAAAATATTGAGCAAGCTATTCATGATGTTGGTATAACTTTGCGGGAACAGCATGATATAGCTGATCCAAGCGGGGATAGTGATGATTTTACGATTCGCAGCGCGGCCCAGGCCCTGGATATGGTTACTGTTGTTACTGACGCTTTGCGGTATTTCTTGGCCGCAATGGCCGCTTTGTCCTTGCTTGTTGGCGGCATTGGCATTATGAACATAATGTTGGTTAGCGTAACCGAACGCACTCGCGAGATTGGTTTGCGCAAGGCAGTCGGAGCCAATAAGTTTAATATTATGAGCCAATTTCTTATTGAAGCGGTTGTTATAACTTTATTAGGCGGAATAATCGGCATAATCGGCGGAACAGCAATTTCTTATATAATATCTATTGGCGCGCATTTTTTAGGATATGACTGGGCATTTATTGTTTCGTTTTTTTCAATTGGTTTGGCTGTTGGGGTTTCTATGTTGGTTGGGTTGGTTTTTGGCTTGTATCCGGCGAGGAAAGCGGCGGGGTTGGAGCCGGTTGAAGCATTAAGATACGAATAGCTGTAAATATAAAATCA
>DAOWHZ010000080.1 GCA_030641105.1 bacterium
TAAAAATAAAATATAAAAATAAAAAATGTGTATAATTTTAATTATTATTTTGCATTTTGCATTAAATATATGAGTCCAATTGAAACAAAAAGACAACCTTGTGAAGTTTATAGCAGAGTAGTTGGTTATTTGCGGCCGGTAAATCAATGGAACGACGGCAAGCAGGCAGAATATTTTGATCGTAAGACATTTAAGGTTAAATAACTATGCTAATCTGCAAATAAATGCAAATCTGCGAATTGCGAATAATATAAATTCGCATATTCGCAATTCGCAGATTTGCATTTATTCGCATTATTAGCATATATGGTAATAGGTGGTTTACAAAAATTTAGCTTGCTTGATTACCCTGATCATTTATCCGCTATAATTTTTACACAAGGTTGTAATTTTAAATGCCAGTTTTGCTATAACCCCATGCTTGTTGTCGTGCCGCAGAAAGATCATCATCCTAAAATTAAGGAAGATGATCTTTTTGCATTTCTTAAAAAAAGGGCGGGTAAATTAGATGCTATAGTTATTACTGGCGGCGAGCCTACTATTCATGCTGATTTGCCGGATTTTATTGATAAAATTAAAAAATTAGGTTATTTGGTTAAGCTGGATACCAATGGCGCTAATCCGGAAATGATTAAAAAACTAATTGATAAAAAATTAATTAATTACATTGCTATGGACATAAAAGCGCCCTGTGATAAATACAGTAAAGTGGCTGGTAAGCCGGTGAACTTTAATAAAATTAAAAAGAGTGTTAAAATAATAATGCAGGATTGTCTGCCATACGAATTTCGCACCACAATTGCGCCGGGACTGTTGGATAAAGATGATATTATTAAAATCGCTAAAATAATTAAAGGAGCTGATAAATGGTATTTGCAGCAATTTAAAAGTGATATTGAATTAGTTAATAAAAAGTTAGAAAAAGTAAAGCCGTATAGTGCAGGAGAATTGGAAGAGATGAGTAAAGTGGGGAGGAAATACGTGAAGAGGTGCGAAGTGCGATGAATATAATTTGGAGAGTTCGCCTAGTGGCCTATGGCACTTGCTTGGAAAGCAAGCGGGTTAACGCCCACGGGAGTTCGAATCTCCCACTCTCCGCAGGTAAAAAATAACAGCGAAAACTGTTATTTTTATATATCTTTTATATCTGTTTTGTGGTATACTAAAGTTAAATTAATAGTTATTAGTATATGAAAAAAATAATATTAAAATTGATATTGAAGTTAAAAAGGGAATTAAGTTCAAAAACTGAATCGAAATTAATTTTTATTCTCAGAAAATCATTTGGAGGAACATTTTTAATTCTGGGTGTAATTGGCACTTTAATCTTTAGTGTTATTTTTTTAATTTTATTTTTCTATCCCTTGAGCTCTTTACTAAATTGGGTAATGGTGGATTTTAAATTGATTGAAGTTATTGGAGTGATCGGGTATTATTTACTGCTTTTGTCATCCTTGTTTATTTTGTTAATACCAACAATCTTTATCGCGGTATTGGGTTTGACACTGTTTAAAAGAAAAATATTTTTTAAATTTAAATTATTCTTGAGGTTACTCTTGATACTTCTTTTATGGCTTGCAATATTTACGTTACTATCCTACCATGTAGAATTAAAATTTAAAGAAAAAAAGGCGGAAATGAAAGCGAACCGATCCACAAAACATTTTTATATTAAAGATTTTGATAATATTTATGTTTCAAAGTTTGTTGAATTTGATGAAATAACAATTAAGCAAGGCGAGCAGTTTAGTATTGTTGCCAAAGGAAGCCAGTATGATCAAATCGGTCTGGATTTTGAAAAAATAAATAACGACACTTTATTTATCAAAAGATCAGAACTTGAAACATATTATAATACTGATATCTGGGTAGTGGAAAATAGAGATAACATATTATTTCACGCAGGCGCTAAACATCTGGCAATCGAAATAACCATGCCGGATATTGAAAAAATTGAGATAGAAGGCGGACACATTGAGCTTGTTGATTTTAACGTTGATGATATTGAAATTCAACTTAATAAACGTTTTAATAACGTAAAAGGTAATATTACCGTAGAAGACACTTTAAAACTTAATGCTAGCGGCGGTATAATCAACCTGGATGGCTCCGCTAAAAATTTAATAATAAATTCAGGCGATTGTTGGATAGAAATGGATGAGTTTATTGCAGAAAATGCAACTATCAACGCAGAAAATACAAGTAGATTAAATGTGAATGTGAGCAATGATATAAATATACAGTCCAGCAAAAATTCTGGCATTACAAATTATTACAGCAAATAAGATTTTTTATTAAATTATTATCAATCAATCTTAGTTCGGATAAGGCGTATTACATACACCCCGCCTTCGTCCGCCATAGCGGATTTCGTCTCTTCGCTGAAGTTAAATGTACAGACGATTTAAGAGACAAATTAGAAAGACATAAAAAGGGTTATGCCCCCAGCACAAGGTATAGAAGACCAATAAAATTATATTGCTATTTTACATTTAAAGATAAATACAAAGCATATAATTTTGAAAAATATTTAAAGTCCGGTTCAGGAAGGGCTTTTATAAAAAGACATTTTATATAAGTTAGTTTTGGTGTTTGAGCTTATCGGCGTATGTATAAAAAAATCTATATTTAAGCACAGACTGAAATATAGATTTTTTTATTGCGGAGGTTTTTTGTTTTATTTTCCCTTTGACCTAATTTGAATTTTGGATTATAGTGATAATAGATTTAAGATTGAAGATTTAAGATTGAAGATTGAAGATTGATTTTATGCTAACGTGTTAAATAATTGAGATAATAAGTTTTAAATCCGTAATTTATAATCTGAAATTTTATAGTTGTCTGGATATATGAAATTAATTGTAAATAAAAATCAACTTAATGTTGCGCCAGAGCAGTTTTTGCGAAAAGCCGGCTATGGTTATATTAGAGATCGCCATAGTGGGCAGGATAGTTTTGTGCGCCGGCTTAGTAGCGGTCATTATCCGCGATTGCATATGTATATTAAAGAATCTGATAACGCAATAATTTTTAATCTGCATTTGGACCAAAAGCAGGCCAGCTATGCCGGAGCGCATGCGCATAGCGCTGAATATGAGGGAGAAGTGGTTGAGGGGGAGATTAGGAGATTGAGAGAATTAATTGGAACATTATAACTAATGATAGAATTTTAAACAAATTCTAAATTTCAAATTCCAAAATTTGAGATTTGAAATTTTGGTTATTGAAATTTGTTTGGGATTTGTAATTTGATATTTGTGATTTGTTTAGTATGCAGAGTTTAGAATTTTAAAATATATGAATCAGCCATCTGATGAAATAAAATCAAGATTGGATATTGTGGAAGTTATCCGCGATTATATTCAGCTTAAGCCGGCTGGGATAAATTTTCGCGCGCTTTGTCCGTTTCACAGGGAAAAAACCCCGTCTTTTATGGTGTCGCCGGAAAAGCAAATTTGGCATTGCTTCGGATGTTCTAAAGGAGGCGACATTTTTTCTTTTGTCATGGAAATGGAAGGTATTAGCTTTGTGGAAGCCTTAAGATTGCTTGCTCCTAAAGCAGGCGTAACATTAAGAAGACAGGACCCAAAATTAACTTCACAACGCAATCGTTTACTGGATATTGTTGGATTATCAAGCAAATATTATCATAAAATACTGCTGGAAGGCAGTGGCGCCAGTAATGCCAGAAAATATTTAGCTGAACGCGGGCTAAATAATGAAACTATTGAAGAATGGCAGATTGGTTATAGTCCGGATAGTTGGGATGACTTAACTAATTTTTTGAAAACTAAGGGCTATACTGAAAACGAAATATTTTTAGCCGGCATGATTGTTAAGAAGGAGGGTACAGGAAGATTTTACAATAGATTTCGCGGGCGCATAATGTTTCCCATTAAAGATGCTAACGGCAATATAGCGGCTTTTTCCGCGCGTGTGTCCCCGGAAAAAGAAGCAGAAGAAAAAATGGGTAAGTACATAAATAGTCCGCAGACAATGATTTATGATAAAAGCAGTATTTTGTTTGGTCTGGATAAGGCAAAAATGGAAATTAAAAAACAGGACTTAGCAATTATTGTTGAAGGTCAGATGGATGTTATTACTGCGCATCAGCATGGCTTTACTAATGTTGTTGCGTCTTCAGGCACGGCTTTAACTGCTGAACAAGTTAAATTAATACAACGTTATACAAATAATTTAACTTTTGCCCTTGATGCAGACGCGGCTGGAGAATTAGCGATTAGCAGGGGGGAAGATATTGTAAAAGATGTTGATTATCAGGAAGTTGAATCTGAAGATTCTTTTGGTAGAATACGTAAATACGTTGATCCTCTTTTAAGTTATAATATAAATATAAAAATTGTTGAGATGCCAAACGGAAAAGATCCTGATGAATGTATTAAGAATAACCCTGAAGAATGGCAAAAAGCAGTGAAAGAAGCTAAGCCAATAATGCAATATCACTTTGATAAGATTTTAACCAGTTTGGATTTAGATAATATTGAGGATCGTCGTCAAGCCACAAAAAAATTATTGCCTAAAATTGCCAAATTAAACAATAAAATAGAGCAGGATTTTTGGTTAAAAAAATTAAGCCAGACAATTGATATAGCTGAAAATTATTTGCTTGAAGCCCTATTCGCTAATTTACGCCAAAGGACGCCAAAGGACGCCAAGGTATCAAGTGAAAAAGAAATTACTCAACCTAGGCGCAGCCGCGAGGAGATGTTATCAGAATTACTGCTGGCTTTGATGTTAAAATTTCCCTTGCATATTGAATATGTTATTGGTCAAATTAATGCGGATCAAATTATTGGTTTAGCTAATCAAGCTATTTACAAAAATTTAATAATTTATTATAATAAAGTTATTGGCTGGACTCAAAATAAACAAGGAGAATCACTTGAAATTAACTATCAAAATTTTAGAAATCAGCTGGAACAAAATACAAATAGCAAGAAGGAAACCAACCAACCACAAATTCTTGATCGGCTGGTCCTTTTAGCTGATAAAGATTTTTATGATTATAATCAGGAACAAGTAAAAGAAGAAATTATTAAAATCATAATAACTCTAAAAAAATATTATTTAGCCAACAGATTAAAAGAAATCACTAAATTAATTACCCAAACAGAAAAAGAAGGCGAGAAAGA
>DAOWHZ010000047.1 GCA_030641105.1 bacterium
CAAGATGAACAAAAAATGATTGCTAGAGTAGAAATCGGCGATGTTAATAATGAATATAATTTAATTGCCGAAAATTTTTTAATTGCCCAGGCAATTGACAAGGATGTAAGGCTTGATTTGATTTTAAACGGAGCAAGCGAGAATCAAGCTGTTAATTTAGGAGATAGTTTAAATTATTCCATAATTTACGAAAATAAAGGAGAAAAAGATTTTAAAAATATTCAATTAAAAATGCATATTGATCCTTATTTTGGAGAAAACAGTATTGATTTAATAGATTGGCAAAGTCTGAAAGATGAAAATGACGGAGATACTAATATTGATGACAAAGAAATTTTATGGACCAGCAATAATATACTTAAATTAAGTTCTTTTTCAGCAGGAGAAGAAGGCGTTCTTGATTTTTCAATCAATTTAAAACCATTGTCTGATATTTTAGAAAAAATCGGCTCTGATGGCGGAAATTTAAGAATAGAAAGCATGGCAGAAATAATAATTGGCAAAGTCGGCGAAACAGAATTTGAAATGTCCGTAAAAAGCAATAAAATAATGGCTGATATAAATACTGACATTATTTTAAACGCGCAAGTCCAATATTTTAATGAAGATAATATCGCGATTGGCTCAGGGCCATTGCCTCCAAAAGTAGGAGAAACAACAAAATACAGAATTTTTTGGAAAGTTAATAATAGTCTGAATAAAGTAAAAGAAGTTAAAATAAAAACAACATTACCGAGTTATATAGAATGGGCTGATAGGTTTAATCAAAGTGTCGGAGAATTAAAATATAATGAAGAAAATAACGAGCTTGTTTGGGGAATAGACGAATTATCAACAACAAAAAATATTTCTCAATTAGATTTTGAAATTGGCATAACTCCTAAAGAAAATGATCTAAATAAAATTTTAGTTTTATTAAATAAAACTATTTTAACGGCAATTGACAGCGAAACTGACGCAGTTATTTCAGTAGAACACAAAGCATTAACAACTGATTTAGAATATGATCCAATCGTTACTGGAAGAGGACTGGTAGAATAAAATTTAGTTTAAGGAATTAAGAATTATGAATTATGAATTAAGGAAAATAATTTTGAGTTTTTAGTTGTGGCTTTGAGTTTTAAATTTTGCATTTTGAGTTTTAAAATTATGTTTAAAATATTAAAAAAATCCAAACATTCAAAAGCAAGAAAAGGAAAGATAATTACAAAAAGAGGGGCTATTAGCACCCCTTTTTTTATGCCGGACGCAACACGCGGCTATGTTAAATCTTTAGGAAACAGCGAGCTTTATAAAATAAAAATTAACGCGATGGTTGTAAATACTTACCATCTTTTTCTTCAGCCGGGAATTAAAGCAATAAAAAAAGCAGGCGGAATCCACAAATTTATGGATTGGGACGCCCCGCTGCTTTCTGACAGCGGAGGATACCAAATTTTTTCGCTTATCCATAAAAATACCAATATGGGGAAAATTACCGACAATAAAGTCATTTTTCGTTCCCCAATTAACGGCTTAATCCATAATTTAACGCCTGAAAAATCAATACAGATTCAGTTTGACTTAGGAGTTGATATGATGGTTTGCTTAGATGATCCCGTTCCTAATCATTATAATAAAATTAAAACAGAAAAAGCAGTCAATAGGACAATTGAGTGGGCAAAAAGATGCAAAAACGAATATGAAAAACAAATTAAAAAAAGAAAGATTAACATAAGCAAACGCCCGCTGATTTTTGGAGTTATACAAGGCGGTAATTTTTTTGATTTACGAAAGCATTGCGCTAAGGAACTAATTAAAATAGGGTTTGACGGCTATGGATTTGGCGCGCGGCATATTGATAAAAATGGCAAATTTTTAGAAAAGATTTTACAATTCACAGCTGATCTGATTCCGCAAAATTCTTTACGGTTTGCTTTGGGTGTAGGAACGCCGGAAGATATTGTCCGCTGTGTTAATATGGGTTGGGATATATTTGATTGTGTTATTCCAACGCGCGAAGCTCGCCACGGAAAATTGTTTTTATGGAAAAAAGACGGCATAAATAAAAAAAATTTTTATAAAACAATTAATATTACTAATTCTAAATTTAAAAATAATTTTAATATGATAGAGAATAAAAATTCTAACAATAAAATATCATAC
>DAOWHZ010000091.1 GCA_030641105.1 bacterium
TGAAGATTGAATAGTGATACGAAAGGATAGTAAAAAATGGAGATGAGAGAACGTATAATTGCGATACTGGTCAATAACAAGCCGGGTGTATTATCCAGGGTTACCGGTGTATTCGGAAGGCTTGGCTATAATATAGAAAGAAAAGATGAAAAAGGAAAATGTTCAAATTGTAAAACTCAAATTCAAGGAATTTTTAAACTATAACTATGGATAAATATATTGAATTAGCAAAACAAGCAATAGAATGCTATATAAAAAATAAAACTGTTATTAGCATTCCAAAAAATCTTCCTGATGAATTTTATTCTAAAAAAGCAGGCGTTTTTGTGACTATCAAAAATAATAAAGAACTACGAGGATGCATTGGAACTTATCTTTCAACCAAAAAAAATATTGCTGAAGAAATTATCAGCAATGCTATCTCAGCTTGCTCGCGAGATACGCGCTTCCATGCTATTACAGAAAACGAATTGCCTGATCTAAATTATGAAATAAGTATTTTAAATCCTCCTAAATTAATAAAAGATATTAAAAATCATAATGTAAAAGAACACGGCATAATTATTAAATGCGCTGATGGAAAATGCGGGCTTCTTCTTCCTGATTTAGACGGGATAGATCTAACAAGCCAGCAAATAGCTATTGCTTGTGAAAAAGGAGGAATTAATCCTAATACTGACGAAATTAATTTGTATTATTTTACAATTGAAAAACATTAATAATTTTACAAAATAAAAAAATAATACTCTTCCCTATTCTATTTGCCTATTTTTTGTGTTATAATAACAACACTCAAATACTTTAACACTTTAACATAAAAACATAAAAACATTTGAACATATAAACATTTAAAAAATAAGTCATTAAGTTATTCAATCAAAATTCAAAATTAAATCTTAATACTTAGTACTTAATTATTGATTCTCAGTTCATAGTTAAAGTGTTTAAATGTTTACATGCTTATATGTTTAAATGATTTTTAGAAAGGAGGTGAAATAAATGCTAAACAACACACAAACTTGGGAAATCGCAGTGTCAAATTCTCTGCAAAATTTATGGATAAAAACAATTTCTTTTCTCCCAAATCTTTTTGGCGCGGTTATAATTTTTATTGTTGGCGTTATGATTTCTGTTTCTCTTGGAATGCTTATAACAAAAATAATGAAAAAGTTAAAATTTAACAAAGCATCTGATGAAATAGGATTAACTCATATGTTGGAACATGGAGGAATTAAAACCGACATTCCAACATTAATTGGAGAAACAGTTAAGTGGTTTCTGTTTTTTGTCTTCTTAATGGCAGCTACTGATATATTAAATCTTCCGCAAATTACGCAATTTTTAAACAGTATTTTATTATATGTTCCTAATGTTATTGTAGCTGTTATTATTTTAGCTCTTACTGTTTTAATAGCTAATTTTATAGGAAATGTTATTTCAAAAAGTGAAAAAACAACCAGAATACCTAATAGTAAAATTATAGGGTCAATAAGCAAGTGGGCTATTTTAGTATTTGGAATTATGGCAGCATTAGTTCAATTAGGAGTAGCAACCTCTTTAATAACAGTATTATTTACGGGTTTTGTTGGAATGATTTCTATTGCCGGCGGATTAGCGTTCGGCTTAGGAGGCAAAGACAAAGCAAGGCAAATTTTAGACAAGTTGATTAAAAACTAATTCTTGTTTTTAAAAATAATTTTTAAAAATAAAACGCGGCATAATTGCCGTGTTTTATTTTTGCAAAAAACATTGAAAATATTAAACTATGTGATAGACTTAATTATATAAATCATAAAAATTTAATTTAATTTTTGTTTAAATATAAAAATCCCCATTGCTACCCCTTTACCAAGGGGGGGGGGCTGTTTTAAATAATTTTCATTAGTCCTCCTTTGAAAAAGGAGGTTGGAGGATTTTTAAATTTTTAATTATAAAATCCCCCTTGGTCCCCCTTTGCCAAAGGGGGAAATCAAATAAACCTATGCCTGTTTTAGCTAAAAACAAAAAAATATTATATGATTATGAAATCCTGGAAAAATTTGAAGCCGGGATTGTTTTGAGTGGCGCGGAAGTAAAATCAGCAAAGCAAGGACAGATTAATTTAAAAGGCAGTTATATAACTTTTTTAGATAATGAGCCGTTTTTAATGAACACGCGCATTAGCCCATACAAGCCTGCTAAAAAAACGCAAAAAGATTACGATCCTGAACAAAAAAGAAAAATTCTATTGCATAAAAACGAAATATCAAGATTAAGAGGCAAATTAGACACAAAGGGCTTGACAATTGCCCCTATTTCAGTATATACTAAGAATAATTTGATAAAACTTGAAATATGCTTGGTGAAAGGAAAAAAGAAATATGAAAAACGAGAAACAATCAAAAAAAGGGACATTGACAGACGAATGAGAGAAAGGATGAAATCATTCAGATAACTATAATTTTCAATTTCTAATTTTCAATTTTCAATCAATTTTCAATGATTTAA
>DAOWHZ010000084.1 GCA_030641105.1 bacterium
CCAAACCATTGGCGAACACAGGCGTGAATGCTATAAATAAAATTAAAAATAAAAAATAATACTTTTTCATAAATCTCATAAAATTCGCTATCTATAGTTTAACATATAGCAAAAATCCGTCAAACACCTTGACCCCGCCGCAGAGCTCTGCAACGGGGTTGACACATTTCATTTCCTTTGTTATATTAAAATAGTAAATAAATCTTAAATCTACAATCTTAAATCTTAAATCAAAAATATGGCACATAAAAAAGCAGGCGGCTCTACCGGATTGGGCCGCGATTCAAAAAGTAAAAGATTAGGCGTCAAGCTATCAGACGGCCAGTTTGCCAAAGCCGGCGCTATTATAATCCGTCAAAGAGGCACAAAATATCATCCGGGTAAAAATGTTAAAAAAGGCAATGATGATACATTATTTGCTATTGTTGCCGGTTTTGTTAAATTTACTACCAGGAAACTAAAAAAATTTAATAATCAACTTAAAAGCACTAAAATTGTTAGCGTGGTTTCACAAAAATAAATATTATAAGAATATAAAAAGAAGCGCTCGGTATATTGCCGGGCGCTTTATTTTGATAACAACTTTGAGAATTTTATATTGTTCGCATTGTCAATTCTACACTATCACTGCTGATATTTAATTTCCCTTCGTTTTTGCTGAATTCTATTAATGCATGAACGAAATCATGCGCGGTTTTAGATGAAAACAATACTATATGCACATAAGTAAATCCTCCCCAAGATCTATAAAACGAAACGTCATTGACACCTTTCTCATTGTGTTCATTTGTATTCCTTATCAATGAGAATTTATCTCCTTGATTAATTAAAAAATTCTTAAATCTTGAAACACAAGCCTTTCCTTGTTTTTCAAATTGTCCATCAGGCCAAAAAAAATCTAAGCTAAGTCTTGCTGGAAATTTATCACCCAAAAAATCAATAATCTTTCTTTCGCAAATCATGGCAACCTCCTTGATAATATTTTTATAAAAGGACTACTTCTCCTTTTTGTTTAATTTGCTTTTCTTGTTTTTATTTTTCAAACACACCCCAACAAACTCCACAAACAAAGGATGCGGATCTAATGGCCGTGAAATATATTCAGGATGAAACTGGGTGCCAATGAAAAAGGGGTGGTTTGTTATTTCAATTGCCTCAACTAATTGACCATCCGGCGAAGTGCCGCAGATTGTCAATCCAGCTTTTTCCAGCTTTTGTCGGTATTTATTATTAAATTCATAGCGATGACGATGCCGTTCTGAAATAATTTTTTTGTTGCCGAACTTTTTTTCATATGCAGCAGCCATGCGCGTATTTGGCTTAATTCTACAAGGCCAGCCGCCTAAACGAATCGTGCCGCCGTACTGTTTCTTGGCAATTAATTCTTTTTGCTCCGGCATAATATGAATAACCGGATGAGGCGTTTTTGGATCAATCTCTTCGCTATTGGCTCGCCGCAATTTACAGACATGGCGGGCAAATTCAATCACTGCCATCTGCATACCATAACAAAGGCCGAAATATGGCACATTGTTCTCCCTGCAATATTTAATAGTCTTAATTTTACCTTCAGAACCCCGCGAACCCCAGCCCTGGGGCACAATTATACCGTCAAATTCACTTAAACTTTTCACGCCATTTTTTTCAATATCCTCAGTATTGATCCAGGAAAACTTTGGCTTGCATTTGTTTGCCCAACAGCCGTGCTTAACTGCTTCTATTACGCTAATATAAGAATCCGCCAAACAAAAATCACCGGTTGAAAAATATTTGCCAACTATGCCGATATTCACCTCTTTTTTAACATGCTTAATTATATTTGCCATTTTGCGCCATTCTTTTAAGTCTTTTTTGCTGCTTTTTAACCCGAATTTCTCTAAAATCCTGTCGCCTAAATGATCTTTTTCAAAATTTATAGGCACATCATAAATTGAATCAATATCAGGCGCGGAAATTACATCTTCTTGCGCAACATTGCAATGAATCGCAATTTTCTTTCTTCTTGGCTTATCAATATCAATTCTTGAGCGGGCAATAATAAAATCCGGCTGAATGCCGGCGCTGTTAAGGTTCCTGACAGCATGCTGGGTTGGCTTTGTTTTCATTTCTCCAACTTTAGATGGAATCGGCAAATAGCTTACTATTACAAACACTATATCTTTTGGGTGCTCAAGCTTCATATATCGCGCCGCTTCTAAAAAAAGCAAATTTTCATACTCCCCTACTGTTCCGCCGATTTCAATTACCATTATTTCAGCTTTTGTTTTCCTGACCGCTTTTTGAATCCTTTCCCTGATTTCAGCGGGAATATGCGGCACAACCTGCACGCATTTGCCGCCATATTCTAAATTGCGCTCTTTCTGGATTACGGTTTGATACACCCTGCCTGTTGTCATGTAATTTTCCCGATAAATATTCTTGTTTAAAAATCTTTCATAATTGCCAATATCCTGATCAGTTTCATCCCCGTCTTCGGTTACAAAAACTTCACCATGCTCAATTGGGTTCATGGTGCCGGCATCAACATTAACATAAGGATCAATCTTTATACAGCTTACATTATAGCCCTTGGAAAGCAAAATCCTGCCAATAGACGCGGTAGTAATGCCTTTGCCCACGCCGGATAATACACCGCCGACTACAAAGATGTATTTAGTCGGCTGCCTCGTCCGCCGTAACTTTAGTGAAGGCGGATTTGGTTTTATTTTACTTCTTTTAATTTTTTTCTTGTTTATCATATTTTTTACTAATTATATTAATACTAACTTTCGCCTTCTCTCCTCCCAACTTCAACTCCACCTCATACTCCCCCACCTTCTTAATTACTTTATCCAAAACAACTTCACCAACATCCACGGCATAATCCTGCTTCTGCAGTTCGCCGGCAATGGCCTTGACATCAACTTTAGCGTACAAAGTACCTTTATCATCAGCTTTAGCTTGAATCACAAAATTCTTGCCCGCTATTTTTCTCGCCAGCGACTTTTTACTTCTTACTTCTAACTTCTTACTTCTTACTTTCTTTTTCTTTTGCGCTTCCAGCATACTTAAACTATGCTTAGTTAATATATCAGCCAAGCCCTGAGAAATTAAAAAATTACGGGCATAACCTTCTTTAACTTCTTTAATGTCGCCTTGACGACCCAAATTTTGCACCTCCTTTAGTAAAACTACTTTCATAAATAAAATAGACAACTAGACAACTAGTAAATAGACAACTAGAAGTAAATGCAAAACTAAAAACTTCTAGTTGTCTAGTTGTCTATTTACTAGTTGTCTTAGTTATAATCTATACACCTCATCCCCAACCCTAACCTTGTCTCCAGTTTTCAGCCCGATTGACTGGCCACTGCCAGCTTCATTAACCGGCTCCTTGTCAATCTGTATAGAGTTGACTTCCTGCTCAAAATCAGTTGTACCGCCTTTAATTCTGATTTTGTCACCAACTTTCAAATCACCTGTTAAATCAATTACAGCAACGCCAATCTGTCCAAAATAATGGCTAATCTTACCAATTTTGTCGCCTTCAATTTTAAAATTTTCTTCAGGCATAAAATTAAAAATTTATTACCCTGATATCCTCTCTCCTGACATCCTTTCCCTGTTAAACTGATATACCGATAACCTTATAGGGTATCAGGCAAACAGGTAATCAGGGAAAGGGTGTCAGGATATCAGACTATCAGGAAAAAATTTAGTTTTTTATATTTTATATTTTATTTTGCAATATCTCAATCGCCCTCTCCATCTGTGGATCTTTATCAGCTTCATAATCCTCAATTGTTAAATCAACTTCTTCATCCGGAGTAATGCCTTCCTCGCTAATACATCTTCCATTAGGAGTTAGCCATTTTGCTACTGTTATTTTAACCGAAGAACCATCTTTTAATTCTTCCAAAGTTTGCACAGAACCTTTGCCAAAAGTTTGCATACCGATAATAGTGGCTTCACCATAATCCTGTAAAGCGCCAGCCACAATTTCTGAAGCCGAGGCACTGCCCTGATTAACTAAAACCACAGTTGGATAATCTTTTAATCTGGCTCTGCCTCTGGCTAAATATTCATTCTTTCTCTCCTCGCTAAATTTCTCTATAACCACTACTCCATCTTCAATCCACTCACTGGCTATTTCAATAGCTGTATCTAGATAGCCTCCTGGATTATTGCGCAAATCCAAAATAACGCCTTGAGGGTCCTGCTTAATTATTTCCTGCGCCGCCTGTCCAAATAAACCATAAGTATCATCATTAAAATTAGTAATTTTCACTACAAAAATATCGTCATCCCGCAATTCCGTGTCTTGGTCTTGTATTTCTGTTTTAACGCTCTTAACAACTATCAGGCCCCTTGTAATAATAATTTCTTCAGCTTTTTCAAACCCATCTCGGGAAATTGTCAAAATAACATCAGTTCCTTTGGGTCCGCGGATTTTATTAACTGCTTCATCTATAGTAATACCTGCTGTTGATTCTTTGTTAATTTCATAAACCTTGTCACCGGCCCGAAGCCCTGCTTTTTCTGCCGGCATATCTTCAAGAGGCGCAATAATAGTTAAAATGTCATTTTTTATGCCGATCTGCGCGCCAATGCCTTCAAAAGTACCTGCTAAATCATCTTCAAATTCTTGAGCTATTTGAGGATTCATAAATACAGTATAAGGGTCTCCTAATGATGCCACTAAACCGCGCAAAGCGCCATAAAACATCTCTTTTTCATTAAGCTGATCACGATCCACATGTTCTTCATACAAAACATCCCAAACATCCCAAAATAAATTAAAATCAATATCCTGAATTAATTTGCCTTCCGGCGCCTGGCTGTACTTGCCTAAAATTTTTCCCGCAAAAACCACTTCTTGCCTGGCTAATTCTTTGGCTATTTCATTTTTTTGAACTACATACATGCCGGCGCCAAAACAAATAATTGCCAAAATCAAAATCAGAACTGTTACAGCAATCCGCTTAAAAATTTTATTCTTCTTACTTCGGCTTCGCTCAGCACAAATTTTTTCTTGAATAATATATTGCATATTTAACAATTTTAATTTTAACACATTAATATTAACTTGACAAATGTTATTTAAAGTTTAAAATAAAAATCAAAAACCAACAAGGAGGTAAAAATGCACTTTTCAATAACCGCAATAATAATTAAACTATTTTTTACATTTGTCGTCTATGTTGTCTATTTTGTTTTAGACATAAAAATTAGCCGGTGTATTAATCGTTTGCGGCAATATTACGAGGATAAAAATTCAAGAGCCAATAAATTATTAAAAATGCTATATTGGCTTATTATTGTTTTTATTTGGCTATTGTAACCTACTACTCAAAATAATTCGGGTAGTAGGTTTTTTCTTGAAATTATATTTAATTTAAGCTATACTATAAATATAAACAAATCAAATATTTAAATTTTTTTTGGTTGCATATTTACAATAAAATTTTAACTAATTTTCAACTAAAAAACAATAAGTTCATATATAACTTGTTAGATGAAATAGCTCCAAGTATTCACTACATCATCTAACAAGTGATATGAGATTACGAAAAGAAAATTAATATTTTAAATTATTTTTTTGAACCTTTTACATCTTACAAAAACAGGAGGATACACAATGAGTGATAATATAGAATTAACAGGCAAAGTAGTCCATGGTTTCAAACGAGGAAAAAAAATAGGTTTTCCGACAGCTAATCTTGAGCTTACTAATTCAAATGGTTCGCTACCTAAGCATGGCGTATATGCATCAAAAGTTATAGTTGACGGTAAGACGTATATCGCCTTAACTAATATTGGCTTAGCAAAAACTTTTGGCGCAACAACAGCGACTGTAGAGCCACATATCTTTGATTTCGATGGTGATATCTATGGCAAAACGCTAACTGTAATTTTAGTTCAACATCTGCGTGGCATGATTAAATTTCCAAGTGCCATTGAATTAATCGAACAGCTGACGAAGGACCGCCTACAAATTCGCGAGTTCTTTAATGGAAAAAGTTCAAAATAATACATCGGGGAGGAGTAAAGTTTAATCTATGCTCCTTCCCATGTATTCCTAAAAAATAATTTAAAATATTAATTTTCTTTTCTCCATCCAAATTTTTGATATAATTATAATAATATAATGAATATCAAAAACTTCTCATATCACAAACGTTATACACAAATAAAAAACCTCTTTAATTAGCTAATAATCTCAATTTTCTATTATGAACAACAAAAGAAAATATAAAAATATCGGCTTTATATCCACCCGTTTAGCCGGAACAGACGGAGTTACTTTAGAAACATTTAAATGGGCTAAAGTGCTGGAGCAAGAAGGATATAAATGTTTTTATTTGGCAGGAGAATTAGAAACTCGCCCAACCAGATCTTATATTGTTAAAGAGGCGCATTTTAATCATCCAACAATAAAAAAAATTACTCAATCGTGCTTTGACGCTAATATAAGAACCCCGGAGCTAACCAAAGAAATACATTACATTAAAGAAAGGCTTAAAACAAGAATTTATAGATTTATAGAAAAATTTAATATTGATATTGTGGTTTTAGAAAATTGCTTATCTATCCCGCTTAATATTCCCTTGGGCATTGCCATTACCGAGGTTATTTCCGAGTCAGGCATACCTTCAATCGGCCATCATCATGATTTATATTGGGAGAGAAAAAAGTTTTTTATTAATTCAATACCTGAATATTTAAATATGGCCTTCCCTCCTAACTTGCCGTCTATCCAGCATGTGGTAATTAATTCGCAAGCCGCAACGCAATTAAGCTTCAGATCAGGCATATCATCAACAATTATTCCCAATGTAATGGATTTTGAAAATGGACCTGCGCCAATCAACTCTTTTGCCGCTGATGTTAAAAAAAACTTTGGAATTAAACCGGATGAATTTTTTATTCTTCAGCCAACACGGGTGGTTCAAAGAAAAAAAATTGAACGCGCCATTGAATTGGTCAGCCGGCTAAAACTTAAAACCAGATTAGTAATATCCCACGCTTCTAAAGACGAGGGCTCATCTTATGAAAAAAGAGTTAAAAAATACGCCCAAATAATGAAAGTTAACGCTTTATTTGTTTCTAAAAACATTAGCAGTAAACGGGGCAGAACCAAGAACAATAATAAAATTTATACGCTTGACGATGTTTATCCTCAAGCGGATTTGATTACTTTCCCCTCTGATAAAGAGGGTTTTGGCAATGCTTTTCTTGAAGCAATTTATTTTAAAAAACCAATAGTGATAAATAATTATCCTGTTTTTGTCACAGACATAAAGCCGCACGACTTTCAAGTAATTGATTTTAATGATTTTATTACAGAAAATACTGTTGCTAAAACAGAAAAGATTTTACAAAATCCAAAATTAGCCAAAAAATGGGCGGAACATAATTTTGAATTAGGCAAGAAACATTATTCTTTTTCAGTATTAAGGCGAAAGTTGAATACTTTGATTATGAATTTTTAATAACCCTCCCGCAAATCAACCCCGCCCTTCGCGAGGAGCGGGGTTGATTTGCGGGAGGAAGCCAAGGCCATGTCCAAATTAATCATCAACGGTCCAACAAAATTATCCGGCGAAATAGAAGTTAAAGGAGCTAAAAACGCGGCTTTAAAAATTATTCCGGCCGCTCTTTTGTCGCGAGAAAAAATAACTATTACCAATCTGCCAAATATTGAAGATGTCAATAAAGCTGTAAATTTAATAAAAGACTTAGGCGCTGAAGTGAATCAACAAAAAGAATGTCTGAAAATTCAAATCGCAAATATTAATAAAACTGAACTCAATCCTGAAATTGCCAATAAATTCAGAACTTCAATAATGTTTGTTGGACCAATATTAGCCAGAATCGGCGAGGTTAAATTTCCTTCTCCTGGTGGTTGTGTTTTAGCTAGCGGGGCAAAAAGGCCGATTGATTTATTTTTAGATGGCTTTAAGCAATTCGGGGCTGAAATTAAAATTGAAGACAATTATTACCATCTTAAAGCCAAAAAACTTCAAGCATGTAATTATTTTTTTACCACTATTAGCGTAACCGGCACAGAAGCGCTGATGATGACTGCTGTTTTGGCTAAAGGCGCTACAGTATTAAAAAACTGCGCCTGCGAACCGGAAATAAAAGCTTTAGCTGATTATTTAAATTCACAAGGGGCAAAAATTAAAGGCGCTGGCACGCCAACTATTATTGTTGAAGGTGTAAACAAGATTAAAGCTGGGCAATTCAACATTATCCCTGATCGTATTGAAACCGGCACTTTTGCTATAATGGCTGCGGCTAGCAAGTCAGAAATTACTATTACTAAATGTAATCCAAATCATATTGAAATATTGCTTAGTATATTTAATAAAATTGGCATCAAATTTACTGCAGGAGATGACTGGTTAAAAATAAAAAATACTAAAACTATCAAACCTTATAATATTAAAACCCATGAATACCCGGGCTTTTCCACTGATCTGCAATCACCTTATACTATTTTAATGACACAGGCGCAAGGCTCGTCTTTAATTCACGAAACAATTTATGATCGCCGCCTGCTCTATATTGATATGTTAATGCAAATGGGAGCTGACATTATTATGTGCGATCCTCATCGTGTTGTTATTAACGGGCCGACTCAACTGCGAGGCAAAACTTTAACCAGCCCTGATATCCGCGCCGGCATTGCCATGATTATTGCCGGCATAATTGCCCAAGGCCAAACCGAAATTGATAATATTTACCAAATTGACCGGGGTTATGAAGATATTGATGGAAGATTACGGGCGCTGGGAGCGGATGTTAAGAGAATTGGGACACTATTGTGAAATGCAAAATTAAAAATGCAAAATGAATAATGAATGTAAAATGAAAAATTTAATTACTGTTTAACCATTGTTTAACTTTTGGATTAGTTGTCAAAATTGTAAAATAATAGTTAAGCAATTGTAAATCATTGGTATTTTTAATTTTTCATTCATTTTTCATTTTTACTTTTGCATTTTACATTTCTTTTCTATGTCTTTAACCACTCGCCGCATACTCTACATATTCTTCATAATACTGTTTCTCATCATCACTCCGATGGTGATTTTTTACGCTGCTGGTTATAAATTTAACTTAAGCGGAGTAAAATTTCAAAGAACCGGCACCTTTATATTTGACACCAAGCCCAAGGGCGCTAAAATCTTTATTAATGGCCAGCCGCAGCAAACCTTTTTTAAAAAATACTATTCGCAAGAAAAAAGTTTTATTAAAACACCTGCTAAAATTAAAAATCTTTTGCCCGGCGAATATAATATTAAATTTGAGTTAGACAATTACTGGTCATGGCAAAAAAAATTATTTATTTATCCCGGCGCTTCTACTTATGCTGAAGATGTTTATTTGTTTAAAAAAAATTTGCCTATACTTTTACTGCCGGATAAAATAAATAACTCCCAACTTTCTCCTGATAAAAATAAATTAGCAATCTTAACTGACAAACAAATAACAATTTTAAACTTAACCAATGAAGAACAAATAAAACTGCCTTTTATTAACCGTTTGTCAACTACCACCTATGCCTGGGCGCCGAGCAGTAAAAAACTCTTACTCAATAAAACAGTCCTTAGTATTGATAACGCAGAAGAAAAAACAGATTTAGGCGGCCATATTAAAACTGAAATAAATAAACCTAAATGGGAGTATACCAGTGATGATAAATGATATTATCAAAACCAAAATAACATTTATAGTTTTGCTTTAGCAACTAAAGCTAATGTTAGGCTGGGTTTTACCTGTCCCGCTTTTTACGGGGAAACACAATTTAACATTGGGAGCGATTATTTAGTTAAAAATGATTATCTTTATTTAATTAGCCAAACCGGCAATACCACAAATCTGAATATTTTTAAAATTGACTCTAAAAAATTAATTAGAAAAATTAATTTGCCTGGTTCAGATAATTATTATTTTATTAATTCAACTCATTCTTTGCTTAATCTTTATGATCAGGATCACCAGATCCTTTATCTGATTGATCCTTTTTCTTTATTTTATTCTCCTTTGCAGGAAACTATAAATAACATAAAATACACATACTGGGTTAATGACAACAAACTGCTTTATGCCAATGATTTTGAGGTTTGGTTATTTGATTTGGAACTTAACCAAAAAATCCTTCTGACACGCATCAGTCAAACTATCGCCAGCATTATTTGGCATCCCAGCAATAACTATATAATTTATTCAACAGATACGACAATTAGCACTATTGAGCTTGATGAACGGGAAAAATATAATATAACTGAAATAATTAAACTAGACAAAATTGCTTTTCCAGTTTTAAATCAAAAAGGCGATACTCTTTATTTTTATGCTAAAATCGGCAATCAGGAAGGGTTATATAAATTGGCGATACATTGATTTGGATAACAGAAAACAGATAGCAGATAACAGTAATTATAAAAACCACTCTAGCTGTTACCAGAATGGTTTTTATTTTAATCTTAAACTTCTTACTTCCTTGCCCTCCATAGCTTTAGCGACGGAGGGTTACTTCTAACTTCCCAGTCCCCCATTTCCTCAAATACTTAATCCATGAAGCAATATGACAGCGGGTTGCTTTATTAAATAAAAATTTATACCAAGGATCTTGCGCGCTTTGCCGAATATGGTTATGAATAATCTTTGCCTTTGGACAATAATCCACATTCCAGCCCTTTTGCCAAAATCGTCGGCATAAATCAGTATCTTCAAAATAAAGAAAAAATCTTTCATCAAATAAACCAACTTGCTCTAATGCTTTGGCGCGGCAAAACAAAAATGAACCTAACAGCCAATCAACTTCACGCATATTCCGATGATTAAAATCCTTCATTAAAAATCTATCTAAATCTTTTTGCGCAAACTTAAATTTACCTAACGGCGTACGCCTATACAATGGAGTGAACAAGCTATGCCAGCAATAACATGAATCCTGAATAGTTTTATCCGGATTATATTGTAATGGGCCAACTATGCCGACTTTTGGATTAACTTGCATAAAATCATACAATTTTATAAAAGTATCCTTGAACGCCAAAGTATCAGGATTCATTATTACAATATACTGCCCTTGTGCCTGCTTAATGCCAATATTATTACCAGCTCCCATGCCCAAATTGCTGTTATTTTGAATAAACTTTATATCAGAATACTGCCAAGTTAAAATCTCGCCAATACTATCATATGAATTATTATCAACCACGATAATTTCATATTTCAGATTGCCAAAATCAGCTTCTTTAATTGACTTAATACAATTCAAAGCCAGCCCTTTGCTTTTGTAATTTAGAATTATAATACTTATATCCATAAGTAAAATGAAAAATTAAAAATGCAAAATGAATAATGAATATAAAATGTAAAATTTTTAATTCATTTTTCATTTTTATTTTTGCATTTTGCATTATATCACCAAACAATTACCCGCCTTATAGTCCTCCAATAAGCATCAAAAACAGGATTAACTAACCGCAACTTCAAGTCATCAATCTCCTGATACCAAATTTTGCCGGTTATCATTTTGACTATATCTTTATCTTTAACTTGACGCAACTTTTGCGTTTGCTTTCTGGCTCGCCAAAGATATAGCCATTTTGTTGGATTAAAAAAATATTTATAAACTTTCAATTTTTCTTTAAACCATCCTCCTTTTATGGCAAATAACATCAAACCTAATTCCATTATTAAACACGCAGGGGCAATTAATAATAAAGTCAGCCAATGATAATTTTTAATCATCGCAATAATTCTGTTTCTATCCATCCAATAATACTGCTTAATTGATTTGGCAAACTCGTACTTATGATAAACAGCAGCTTTCGGCGCTAAAACACACTTAAATCCAACTAACCAAATCCGCCAGCCCAAATCCTGGTCTTCATTATACATCCAAAATTCCTCATCAAACAAACCAACTTTTTCCAATACTTCAGCTTTCAATAAAACAGCCGCTCCGCTCGGATAAAATATACTTCTTACTTCTAACTTCTTACTTCTAACTTCTTCTTCACATCCAACACAATACCCAAACG